>JBDKIR010000102.1:0-2938 GCA_039797035.1 Pseudomonadota bacterium
CGCGCGAGGGTGAAATTGCCATCGCCAAGCGCATTGAAGCCGGGCGCGACATGATGATTGGCGGGCTTTGCGAAAGCCCGCTGACCTTCAAGGCCATTCTGCGCTGGCATGAAGCGGTGCGCCAAACCCCACCGCGCATGTTGCTGCGCGACATTATTGACCTGGAAGCAACGCAATCCGCCGGCAATCCTGAAGCTGCCGTTTCTGCGGCGGTGGAAGAATTCGAAGAAGGTGAGGAAGGGGAAGGCCTTGGCCTTTCGCTGTCCGCGCTCGAAGAAAAGCTGAAGCCGGAAGTGCTGGCCACTTTTGAACAGATTGAAGCGGTTTACGGCAAACTTTCCAAACTCAGTTCCAAGCGCATGGAGGCTTTTACCTCCGGTGAGGAATTGGCAAGCCGGGGCGAGAAGAATTACGAAAAGCAGCGCAAGGAACTGATCACGCTGGTTGAAAAGGTGCAGTTGCATAACAACCGCATCGAGGAACTGGTCGATCAACTGAAGACGCTCAATCGCCGCATGACCGTGATGGAAGGCCAGGTGCTGCGCCTGGCCGATAGCCAGAAGGTGAAGCGCGAGGAATTCCTGACGCAGTGGCGCGGCAGCGAAATGGATCCGGCCTGGCTGGAACGGGTCGGCAATCTGCCGGGCAAGGGCTGGAAGGCTTTTGTCGCGAAACACGGCGCCGAGGTTGAGCAAATCCGTGGCCGTATTGCCGAAGTGGCCAATGAAACCGGCCTGCCGGTGGCGGAATTCAAGCGCGTCTATGCCACCGTGTCGCGCGGCGAACGCGACATGACCCAGGCGAAGAAGGAAATGATCGAGGCGAATCTGCGCCTTGTTATCTCCATCGCCAAGAAATACACCAATCGCGGCCTGCAATTCCTGGATCTGATTCAGGAAGGCAATATCGGCCTGATGAAGGCGGTGGATAAGTTCGAATATCGCCGCGGCTATAAATTCAGCACCTATGCCACCTGGTGGATCCGCCAGGCCATTACGCGTTCCATCGCCGATCAGGCGCGCACCATCCGCATTCCGGTGCATATGATTGAAACCATCAACAAGCTGGTGCGCACGTCTCGCCAGATGTTGCATGAAATCGGGCGCGAACCGCAGCCGGAGGAACTGGCCGAAAAGCTCGGCATGCCGCTTGAGAAGGTGCGCAAGGTTCTGAAGATCGCCAAGGAACCGATCAGCCTTGAAACGCCGATCGGTGATGAGGAAGACAGCCATCTTGGCGATTTCATTGAAGACAAGAACGCGATCATCCCGATTGATGCGGCGATCCAATCCAATCTGCGCGAACAAACCACGCGCGTGCTGGCCAGCCTGACGCCGCGCGAAGAACGCGTGCTGCGCATGCGCTTTGGCATTGGCATGAATACCGACCACACGCTGGAAGAAGTGGGCCAGCAATTCAACGTCACGCGCGAACGTATCCGTCAGATTGAAGCCAAGGCGCTGCGCAAGCTGAAACATCCAAGCCGCAGCCGGAAGCTGCGGTCCTTCCTGGACAATTAAGACCGTCTGCCGGGGGCTTTGCCCCCGGTGCGCCATTATGCACCGCGGCGCATTTGCGCCGAAAGCGGTTCAAACCCCGTCAAAATATGCCGAATGGTGCTGCCTTCAGCGATGATGGCAGCGGCCAGGATTGGCCGCGATCACGCCAAGCCTGAGATCACCCTTGCTCAACAGATTGCAATGATTAATATATTGCAAACGATCCAAGGGTGAGTTTGCAACATGATGGAAGGGCCAAGCCGGCCCGATCAAGGGCCTGAGGCTGCAGCCATGGCCTGGATTCCGGGCGGTCGCTTCCTGATGGGTTCGGATCGGCATTATCCCGAAGAAAGGCCCTGCCATCAGGTGACCGTGGCGGGCTTCTGGATGGACGAAACGGCGGTGACCAATCGGGATTTTGCCCGTTTTGTCGCGGCCACAGGCTATCAAACCGTGGCTGAGCGCCCGCTCGACCCTGCGGCCTATCCCGGTGCGCCGGCCGATATGTTGGCCCCGGGCGCGCTGGTGTTTCGCATGACCGATGGGCCGGTCGATACGCGCGATATCCGCCATTGGTGGCATTGGACGAAGGGCGCCCATTGGCGCGCGCCGGAAGGGCCGGGCAGCGATATCACGGGCCGGGAAGACCACCCGGTGGTGCATGTCGCGTTTGAAGACGCCAGCGCCTATGCCGCCTGGGCTGGCAAGGAACTGCCGACGGAAGCGGAATGGGAATTTGCCGCGCGCGGTGGGCTTGATGGCGCTGAATTCGCCTGGGGCGATGAATTGGCGCCGGGTGATGTGCATCTGGCCAATACCTGGCAGGGCCCTTTCCCGTGGCGCAATTTTGCAGCCGATGGTTTTGCGGGCACCTGCCCGGTGCGGCGTTTTCCGCCCAATGGCTACGGCTTGTTTGAGGTTTGCGGCAATGTCTGGGAATGGACCGTGGATTGGTGGGGCGCCCAGCATGCCGCCGATCCAGCAAGCCCCTGTTGCGTCGCTGAAAATCCACGCGGTGCCGATATGGCCGCGTCCTTCGACCCGCTGCAGCCCACCATTCGCATTCCGCGCAAGGTGGTGAAGGGCGGTTCCTTCCTCTGCGCGCCATCCTATTGCCGGCGGTATCGGCCTGCCGCGCGTCACGCCCAAATGGTGGATACGGGCATGAGCCATATCGGCTTTCGCTGCATCCGCCGCCCCTCATCCAACCCATGGGAATGTATCGGACATGAGCAAGGATCATCAGCGCCCATCACGGCGTGAAATGCTGCTGGGGGGTGCCGCTGGCTTGGCTGCCGGCACGCTGTATGGCGTGCACATGGCGCAAGCGCAAACCGCGCCCAGCGCTGCCGCCGCGCCGCAAGGCAAGCCGAATATTCTGGTGATTTTCGGTGATGACATCGGTTGGTCCAATATCTCGGCCTATAACATGGGCATGA
>JBDKIR010000103.1:0-5305 GCA_039797035.1 Pseudomonadota bacterium
GCAGCGCCACAAATAGCGCAAGAACAAGGCCCAGATGCAGGGCCAGCATCACGCCCATCGCCCCGGTATGGCGCACGACCAGCAGCAAAAGCCCGGTCGCACTTACCAGAAACAGCAGCGACAGCATGGCGTATTCACCGCCCACCAGGCGTTTGGCCACCGGCACCGGGTCCGTGATGATCTTGAGCCGGATCAGGCCGGCGGTGCCAAGGCACAGCAACACGCCACCCCAAGTGCCGAATTGTACCGGCAGGGAGAAGAAGGGGTGCGGCGACCGCAGCCCAAGAATGTGGTGGTAGAAGGCGCCCGCCGTGGTGGCCGCGAAGCACAGCATGAAGCCAAAGAACATGGCCTGATGCATCCAGCGCTTTTGGCTTGAGAAACTGTCATCCACATCATTGCAGCCATGCCCGCCACCGCCAAGATTGCGCAGCGTCAGGATATCCACGGCCGTATCCACGATTGGCCCGGGCGCCGGCGCCCCGCCCCCCACTTCGCGCCAATAGCGTATGCCGCCGATCAGCATGGCGATGATCGCATAGCCGAAAGTACCACCCGCCAGGCTCACCATCAGCCACATGGGGATCACGCGGAAGAAGGCGCCTTCGCCGCGTTGCGCCGTGTACAAAATGGAAGGATCAACCAGCGCCATGGTCAGCAGCAGCACCAGCGTTACGCCAAGCGCTGCCGCCAGCGTTACCACCGTGCCATTGCGTTCAAACAAGGTGCCCATGGCCCGCGGCCAGGCGTAATGCGCATAGGATTGCGCGCGAATTTCCGCGAAGGTCACCGGCAGATTGATGCCGAAGGGATGCGGGGGCGCGTATTGGCAGGCGTGGTAGCAGCCCTTGCAGCCATGGCAGAGATTGGCCAGATGCGTCAGATCGCCGGTGGAAAATTCCCGGCGCATGGTCATGGCCGGGAATACCGCGCAATAGCTTTCGCAATAGCGGCAGGAATTGCACACCGCCATATGCCGCCGCGCTTCGGCGGTCGTTTCGTTTTCAGGTAGCATCAGCGCGCTCCGTCCTGTTCAATTGCGCACATGGCGTGCTGCCTCTTCACCGGCCAGCCGGCCAAATACGGTGCCGATCGTCATGCCAAAGCCCGCCAGATAACCCTGGCCCAGGATATTGCCGGCCATGATTTCGCCTGAGGCGAACATATTCGCCGAAGGCTTGCCGTCCGCCATCATGATGCGCGCCCGGTCACTCACCTTGACGCCCAGGAAGGTGAAGGTGATGCCCGGCTTGAGCGGGTGGCAGTAATAGGGCGGCGTATCGATCAAGCGCGCCCAATGGCTTTTGGGCGGGCTCAGGCCTTCCGTGCTGCAATCATCCGGCTTCATCGGCTGGAAGGTGCCGGGGCGCACCGCGGCATTGTAATCCGCAATCACCTTTTCCAGCTTGCCCGCATCAATGCCAGCCATGCCGGCAAGTTCCGCGATGCTATCGGCCTTATAGGGCGGGAAGACGCTCGGCAGGTAATTATGCAACGCCTTGCTATCCGTGACCGCGAAGGCCACCTGGCCTGGTTGCTGCGCGATCAAGCGGCCCCAAATGGCATACCGCTTCGGCCAGACATCCTCACCCTCATCGTAAAACCGCTCGACATTGCGGTTCACCACCACGGAAAAGGGCACGCAATCCAGCCGCATCGCAAGGCCGCCATCTTCCATGGGGGAGCGCGCATCATTGGCAACGGCGTGGAATTGCGTCGGGTCGCCCACTTCCTGCACGCCTTGATCAAGCAGGTCACGCAAAACGCGCCCCTGGGCATAAGGCGTGCCGCGAATCTGGAAATTATCCGCCGCATCGCCCCAATATTTGCGCAGCCAATCGCGATTTGCCTGGAACCCGCCCGAAGATGCGATCAGCGCCTTGAAGCGCACGCGGTCTGGAAAGCCGTGATGGGAAATGATCGCTTCCGTCGCGAAGCCATCCTTCACTTCAATATGCTGCACTTCGGTATCATACAGGATGCCGATGCCGAGTTCTTCCGCCGTGCGATAAAGCGCATTGACCAACGCCTTGCCGCCGCCGAGGAAGAAGGCATTGGTGCGTGACAGCGAAAGCGTGCCGGACAAGGATGGCTGGAACACCACGCCGCAGGATTTCAGGAAATCCGGTGCATGCTGGGACGCGCGAATACACATGCGCGCCAGATGTTCATCGGTCTTGCCGCCCGTCACGCGCAGCAGATCGTCCCAATATTCCTCTTCCAGGTAGGATTCCGTCAGCACATCCGTCGGCGCGGGATGAAGCGCGCGCAGATTGCGCGTATGGCGGCTATTGCCACCCCTCATGCTGCGCGGCGCGTGTTCCACCAGAAGCACACTCGCCCCGGCCCGGCGTGCAGTAATGGCGGCAGAAAGCGCGGCATTGCCCCCGCCGGCCACCAGCACATCCCAGACCCTGCTCAGGTCCACCATGATGATTGCATTCCCCAACTTGTCTCAACGTCATGTGTAAAAGGGAAATGCGCCTTGTCCAGATGCCCCGTGTCAGTCGGGCCCCTGATCCAACCCGGCGCGCAGGCTGCCATCGGGGTCTTTCAGCAAGCCTTCACGCAGAAAAAGGTCAATCAATGTCAGATTGACGTTGAATTTGATGTCGTCCGAATCGGCCACTGCTTCCAGCAGGCGCCGCGCCGGCCAAAGCTCAAAACGCTCCACCTCATCATCATTGGGCTTCGGGATAACATCCTCTGGCACTTCCAGATCGAAGCAATGCAGCACATCGCGCCGCAGGCCTTCCCCATTCCGCAGGACATAGGATACCCGGCCCACCGGCCGCGCGCGGGCCGCCAATTCCGGCGGCAGGGAGGCTTCCTCACCCGCTTCCTTCACCAGCGTCTCAGCGGGGGTCAGCCCGGCCGGGATCCCGCCCGCCACCAGATTATCGATCTGTCCCGGCGCGACCGCCTTGTTGCGGGACCGGATGCCGACCCAAACATGCAGCCCATCCGGGCGCCGCACCAGGCCATTCATATGCACCCCTTGGGACATGACGCCGAAGGCGGGCAGGGCGCCCCGATCGAGCTGGGCCAGGGCGGGGCCGGTGCTGGTTTCACGCACATCAAAGGCCTCACGCCGGATGCGGAGAAAGCCGCCTTGCGCCAGGCCGGGCAGGGCCGCCGCCAGGGCATCGCTCCGCGCCGCTGCCGTCATCAGGCGCCCGGCCATGGCCACGCCTTGTTGATCGAAATGGAAATCACGTGGGCGAAAGGTCAGCGCCTGGGCCAGATCCGGCGTGATGAAGCCCACCTGCGCCCCCGCCATACGAAAGGCGATGAAACCAGCAGGAGAGGCGATATTATTGCAGGCGGCGATGTGCCGGGCGAAGCGATCCATACCCCCCTCTAGCACCCCCTGTCCTGGCTGCGCGAGGGTATGCGGGGCTTGCCGGGCAGGGGCGCCATGGCCCATGACAGCAGCAATCAGGAGAGATTGCCCTTGTCCGCGAACCGGCCTGGCCCGCATGGCCCATTCCACGCCCTAAGGCGCATCGCGCCGCATCTTTGGCCTGCGGGTGAACCCGGGCTGCGCTTGCGCGTGGTGGCCGCCCTGGTGCTGCTGGCCGCGGCCAAGGCGGCGAATGTGCTGGTGCCGATCGCCTATGCCCGTGCGGTGGATGCCTTGGTGCCGCAATCCGGCCCAGGTGCCATGATCGCCGTGCCGGTGGCGCTTTTGGTGGGCTATGGCTTGCTCCGCGTCATGGCGTCGTTATTCGGGGAATTGCGCAATGTGGTGTTTTCCCGCGTGCAGGCGCGTGCGGGCCGGCGCGTGGCCTTGCAGGTGTTTCGCCATTTGCACGCGCTTTCCATGCGCTTTCACATGGATCGCGCCACGGGTGGCCTTTCGCGCGTGATCGAAAGGGGCGTGCGCGGCATTGCCACTTCGCTCAATTTCCTGCTGTTCAACATCATTCCGACCATTGTCGAAATCCTGTTCGTCGCGGTGATCCTGTGGTGGATTTTCGCGATTTCCTTCGCGCTGACCATGCTCGGCACCATCATCGCCTATGTCGCCTTCACGCTGACCTTCACCAATTGGCGGCTGCGTTTCCGCCGCCAGATGAACCAGACGGATGAGGAAGCGAATACCAAGGCCGTGGATAGCCTGCTGAACTATGAAACGGTGAAGTATTTCGGCAATGAAGCCCATGAAGCGCGGCGTTATGATGAAAGCCTGACGCGCTACGAAACCGCTTATGTGCGCAGTGAAACCACGCTCAATATGCTCAATGCCGGCCAGGCCTTCATCATGGCTGTTGGGCTTACCGTCACCATGTTGCTGGCGGGGCGCGGCATTGCCGAAGGCAGCATGAGCGTCGGTGATCTGGTCATGGTCAATAGCTACCTGATCCAGCTTTATTTGCCGCTGAATGTGCTCGGCTTCGCCTATCGTGAAATCAAGCAAGGGCTTGCGGATATGGAGCAGATGTTCACGCTGCTCGATGTCCCGGCGGAAGTGCGCGATGCGCCGGATGCCGTCGCGCTCAAGGCGGGGCCGGGTGAAATCCGGTTTGAGGATGTGCGCTTTGGCTATCGGCCAGATCGGGAAATCCTGAAGGGCGTTTCCTTTACCGTGGCGCCCGGGCGGATGCTGGCCATTGTCGGGCCAACCGGCGCTGGGAAATCCACCCTCTCTCGCCTGTTGTTTCGCTTCTACGATGTCACCGGTGGGCGCGTGCTGGTGGATGGGCAGGATATACGCGGCATGACGCAGCAAAGCCTGCGCGCGGCGATTGGCGTGGTGCCGCAGGATACCGTGCTGTTCAATGACACCATTCGCTACAACATCGCCTATGGCCGGCCTGGGGCGAGTGACGCGGAAATCGAAAACGCTGCGCGCTTGGCCCAGGTGCATGATTTCGTCACGCGCCTTCCGGATGGCTATGCAACACGCGTCGGTGAACGCGGCCTTAAGCTTTCCGGCGGGGAAAAGCAGCGCGTGGCGATTGCGCGCACCATTCTGAAAGACCCCCGCCTGCTGATTTTGGATGAGGCAACCAGCGCGCTTGACACCCGCACCGAACAGGAAATTCAGGCCGCTTTGCGCGATGTGGCGCGCAACCGCACCACGCTTGTCATCGCGCACCGGCTTTCGACAGTGGTGGAAGCGGATGAGATTATTGTGCTGCAAGAAGGTGCCATTGCCGAACGCGGCAGCCATGGCGCGCTGATCGCGGCCGGCGGGCTTTATGCCGATATGTGGCGCCGCCAATCGGAAGCCATGGCGGCTGCCGAGGCTGCGGCGCGCGCGCAGGCCGCCGCTGATCTGGACATGCCTCGGCACCGGCCC
>JBDKIR010000104.1:0-6815 GCA_039797035.1 Pseudomonadota bacterium
TGTTGGCGATCCCCTTTTTCATTTTTGCCGGCGAAATCATGCTCCATGGCGGCATAGCGCGCCGCCTGGTAGCGCTGGCTTCCGCCTGTGTTGGCTGGATGCGCGGCGGCCTTGGCATGGTGGATGTTTCAACCTCCATGCTGTTTGGCGGGATTTCGGGGTCAGCGGTGGCGGATACCTCGGCGACCGGTACCATCCTGATCCCGGCAATGAAGGCCAAGGGCTATGGGGTGGATTACGCGGTATCGCTCACGGTCACCAGCAGCATTGCGGGCATTCTGATCCCGCCCAGCCATAACATGATCCTCTATTCCCTGGCGGCTGGTGGTGGGATTTCGGTGAGCGCGCTGTTCATCGCGGGCATTGTACCTGGCATCGTCATGTGCCTTTTCCTGGGGATCGCGGCCTATGTCATGGCGGTGCGGCGCGGCTATCCATCGGAAGGCTGGGCCGGATTTAGGCATTTGTTCTGGACTTTTGTGGATGCGCTGCCCGGCTTGCTGACAGCGGTGATCATTCTGGGCGGCGTGCTGTCCGGCGTATTCACCGTGACAGAAAGCGCGGCTTTTGGCGCCATCTGGGCGCTGTTGGTCACCTTGCTGGTCTATCGCAACCTGGCCTGGGCAGATTTCGTGATTGCGGTAAAGGCGAGCGTGCGCACCACATCAGTCGTCTTCCTGCTGGTCGGCACCGCAACGGCTTTTGCCTGGTTGTTGGCGATGTATCGCCTGCCGGAATTGCTGACGGAAGGCATGCTCGCCATCAGCGCCAATCCCATTGTCATCCTGCTGCTGATCAATGTCTGTTTGCTGCTGCTGGGATGCGTGATGGATATGGCCGCACTCATCCTGATTACCACGCCGATCTTCCTGCCCGTGGTCACGGCCATTGGCGTTGATCCGGTGCAATTCGGCATGGTGATGATGATGAACCTCGGCCTGGGGCTGACGACCCCGCCAGTTGGTGCTGTGTTGTTCGTTGGTTGTGCCATTGGCCGCATACCCATGGAACAGGTCATGCGCACCATCTGGCCGTTTTATGGCGCCATTCTGCTCGCGCTGCTGCTCACTACCTATTGGCCGGCCATGTCCCTGACACTGCCGCGCCTGCTGCTTGGCTATGGAGGCTGACGCCATGACCGCACCCACCAAACCCGTATTGCTGACTGGTGCTTCCGGCGCCCTCGGGCGGCATCTTACGCAAAGCCTCGGCGCGCTGGGCTGGGTGCTGCGCCTGACCGATATCGCGCCCTTTCCTGATCCGCTGCCGCCATCAGCGCGCTTCGTGCAGGCGGATTTGAATGATGGTGTCGCGCTGCTGCGGCAGGCGGAAGGCTGCGGCGCCATTCTGCATTTTGGTGGTGTCAGTGTTGAACGCCCGTTTGAGGAAATCCTCGGCCCCAATCTGCGCGGGCTTTATCACGTGTATGAAGCCGCACGGCGCGAAGGCGCGCGAGTGATCTTCGCCAGTTCCAATCACACCATCGGCTTTCATGAACGCCCAAGCGGCAATGATGCGAAGTTGGATGCGGATTGCGCCTTCCGGCCCGATGGCTATTACGGCATTTCGAAAGTCTATGGTGAAATGATGGGGCGGATGTATTGGGACAAGCATGGCGTTGAGAACATCAATCTTCGCATCGGTTCCTGTCAGCCAAAGCCCTTGGATCGGCGCATGCTGTCCACCTGGTTGTCCTATCCGGATCTCACGCGGCTTATTGAACGCTGTGTAATGGCGGAGAAGGTCGGCCATGCGGTGATCTGGGGCCAATCGAATAATCCCACGGGTTATTGGGGCGAAGATCATCGCGCGCGCATCGGCTGGGCGCCGCAGGATAATGCTGAAGCTTGGCGGGCGGAGCTTGAAGGCATCACCGCTGATCCGGTTTCCGAGCGCTATCAGGGCGGCGCCTATACCGCCATTGAATATTCGCGCGACAAGCCAGCGCCGCGTGAGACCTTCGCCACGGAATGAATGCCACGCCCATCCAATTGGCGGCGGGGGAATGGCAGGCGCTGATCCTGCCTGAACAAGGCGCGGCGTTTCATGCGCTGCGCTGGCGTGGAAGAGACATCCTGGTCCCCGCCCCGGAAGGTGCGCGGCATCCGGGGGCTTATGGCGCCTTCTGGATGCTGCCCTGGGCCAATCGGCTTGATGGCGGGCAATGCGGCGCGCATCGGCTGCCCGTGAACCGCCCTGAGGAGAATACGGCCATTCACGGCCTGGCGCGGGATTGGCCCTGGCAGGTGGAAGCCGCGCAGGCCGGGCAGCTTATTCTGACGCAGCGCCTGGAAGCGGCGCCCTTCATGTACGCGGCGCGTTTGACGGTCAGCCTGACCGAACGGGCATTCAGCATGGCAATGACGCTGCGCCATGAAGGCGCAACCGCGCTTCCCTATGGCATGGGCTGGCATCCATGGTTCCCACGCGATGCGGGCTTTCATTTGGCGTTGCGGGCGGCCCAGCGTGCGCGCCATGACGCGCGGGGCCTGCCCTTCGCCTTTGACCCCAGCCCAGGCGTGTGCGGCGATGAAGCGGCCTTGAGTGGCCTTGATCACTTCTTCGCCGGTTGGGATGGCGTGGCGCGCCTGAGCTGGCCGGGGTGCAGCCTTATCCTCGGCGCTTCGGGCGATTTTGCCCATGGTGTTCAGGTCTATGCGCCCAAGGATCGGGCCGTGATCTGCGTGGAGCCGGTCAGCCATATGCCGGATGCGCCGAATCGCATGGCCCTGGCCGCCCCGGCGCCGATCCGCATGCTGGCCCCGGGCGAGGCTTTGGCGGGGTCCATCACCCTCTCAGCCGGTTGATCTGGCTCTGCCGCGCACATCGTGCCATGAAGCCTTCGCCGCATTGCAGCATAACCGGATTTTGACCCATGCCGCTTTCTGAACCCGCCGAGCGTGAACTCCTCCATCTGCGCGATATCGAATTGCGTGGCTATCAGCGGAAGGATGGGCTTTTCGATATTGAAGCGCATCTGGTCGATACCAAAAGCTACGGCTTTCACAATGAAGGTCGTGGTTGGATCGAACCTGGTGAGGCTTTGCATGGCATGTGGATCCGCATGACCATCAATGACGAGTTTGAGGTGCTTTCCTGCGAAGCGGCCTCAGATTTCACGCCCTATGATGTCTGCCCGGCGGCGGCGCCGAATTTCGCGCGCCTCGCGGGCCTCAAGATCGGGCCTGGCTTTGTGCGCGCAGTGAATGAACGGGTCGGCGGCATTCATGGCTGCACCCATATCCGTGAAGTCATCGGCCAGATGGGCACGGTGGCCTTTCAAACCCTGTATCCGGTGCGCCGCCAGAAGGAACGTGAACAGGCCGCGGCCCGGCGAGCCGTTGGCGACATGACCCCCGAACCGCAGCGGCGCCCAACGCTGATTGGCACCTGCCTGGCCTATGCGCCGGATAGCCCCGTGGTGAAGCAGCGTTGGCCCTGGTACGAACCGGAAAACGCGGCGGAATAACGCCTATTCCGCTGTGGCGCCGGAAGCGCGGATAATCGGGATCCACACGGCCAATTGCTGATCCCAGAAGCTGGCCAATTCGGCCGCGCTGGTGCCACGCGGGTCCACGCCGACCTCGGCCAGCCTTTGGCGCGTGGCGGCTTCCGCCACCGCCTCCCGCGCGGCGCGTTCCAGCCGCGCCACGATTGCCGGTGGCGTCCCCTGCGGGGCGAAAACCGCATGCCAATTATAGCTTTCATAGCCGGCAAGCCCGGCTTCCTCGGCCGTGGGGACATCTGGCAGGGTTGGGTTGCGCTGGCGCGTGCCCATGGCCAGGGCCCGCACTTGGCCGGCGCGCACCTGCGGAATGACAGAAGGCAGCGTATCCACCATCATATCGACCCGCCCGGCAAGAAGATCACTCATGGCCGGGCCTGACCCGCGATAGGGCACATGCAGCATCTCGGCACCCGCCATGCTGGCCAGCATATGCGCGGAAAGATGCACAATCGTGCCGGCGCCGGAACTCGCATAGCTGTATTTGCCGGGATTGGCGCGGATCAGTGCCAGGAATTCGGCCAGATTGGCCGCCGGCAGGCGCGGATTGATGATGACGATATTGGGCACCGTGCCCACCAGCGATACGGGGATGAAGGCGCGGCGCACATCAAAGGAAAGGTTGCGATAAAGCCGAGCATTCAGCACGGCCGAGGACATGGAATGAAACGCGATGGTATAGCCATCCGCCGGCGCCGCCAGCACGGCTTCCGAGCCAATGACACCGCCGCTGCCGCCACGATTTTCGACCGCAATGGTCTGGCCGAGCTTTTCCGACATGCCCTGGGCTGCGATGCGCGCGACCAAATCCGCCGAACCGCCGGCGGCAAAGGGCACAATCATGCGAATGGGGCGCGTGGGATAGGCTTCTGACGCTGGCTGCCCCAAGGCGGGCGCGGCGATCAGCAGGCTGAGCAGGGCAAGCAGGCGGATCATGGAGCATTTCCCTGATAAAATTGGTTATATTTGCGCGGAGTTTAACCGCCGGAGAGATCGGCGCAAACCACCCCGGTTGACCGCTTGGCGCCATCGCGCCAGCGTGCCCCATCCAACCCGAACAGGAGTATGAAAATGTCCGACGATAAGGCGCTGTTTGATAAGGGTCTGCCCATCCGCCGTGCGGTGCTTGGCCCGGAATATGTGGATTCTTCCATGGCCAAGGCCGATGAATTCATGATGTCCTTCCAGCGCGCCACCACGGCCTGGGCCTGGGGCTGGGCCTGGGGTGACCCGACGCTGGACCGCAAGACTCGTTCATTGCTGAACCTGGCGATGCTGACTGCGCTCGGCAAAATCCCGGAAGTGAAGCTGCATGTGAAAGGTGCGCTCAATAACGGCGTCACCGTCGATGAAATCAAGGCGACACTGCTGCATGCCACGGCCTATTGCGGCATCCCTGCCGGGCTTGATGCCTTCAAGGCGACCCATGAAGTGCTGATCGCCGAAGGCGCCATTCCGGGGAAGAAGTGATGTCTGCACCCCTGAAGCGCATCGCCTTCGCCGGTATCGGCAATATGGGTTGGCCCATGGCGGCCAATCTGGTGAAGGCTGGATTTGAAGTGACGGTCTGCGATGTGGTGCCGGGGCGCGCCGCATCCTTCGCGGCGGAGACCGGGGCCAAGGCTGCCGCAACGCCCGCTGAAGCTGCGGCCGGTGCGGATTGTGTGGTGACCATTGTGCCGACCAGCAAGCAGGTGGGTGAAGCGGTGGAAGCCATGCTGCCATCGCTCAAGCCCGGCATGCTGGTGATTGACATGACCTCTGGCCAGCCAGGCCGCACGCGCGAAATCGCGGCGATGCTGGAAGGCCATGGTGTGGCGATGATTGATTGCCCGGTCTCCGGCGGCGTGCCGCGTGCCAAGACCGGCCAATTGGCCATCATGGTGGGTGGCCCAACGGCGGAGATTGATCGCGCCGAACCCGTGCTGAAGGCCATGGGCACATCGATCTATCGCTGCGGCGATATCGGTGCTGGTCAGGCGATGAAGGCGCTGAATAACCTTGTCTCAGCGGGTGGTTACCTGATTGGCATTGAAGCCTTGTTGATTGGCCAGCGCTTCGGGCTGGATCCGACCACCATGGTGGATGTGCTGAATGCCTCATCCGGCATGAACAATTCCACGCAGAAGAAGTTCAAGGAATACGTGCTGTCGCGTCGCTTCGATGCCGGGTTCGGGCTTGATCTGATGGTGAAGGATCTGTCCATCGCGCTTGAAGTGGGGCGGGAAACCACAACACCTGCACCGTTTTCGGCGCTCTGCCGGGAAATGTGGCTGGCGGCGGCAACATCGCTTGGCCCGGGGGTTGATCACACTGCGGTTGCAAAGATGCTGGAACAAATGACCGGCACGGTGCTGGGGGGGAATAAGGAATCATGAATTGGGAAGTCTATGCCATCCGTTATGGGCGGCATGAACGCACGGCGCAGACGAATTTCCTGCTGCCCGTGCCCGATGCGCATGAAGCCATGCCGCTTGATTACTTCATCTGGTTGCTGCGTGGGCCGGATGGGCAGGAAATCGTGGTGGATACCGGCTTTGATGAGGAAACCGCCGCTGGCCGTGGCCGGACCATCGCGCGCAATGTGCGCGATAGCCTGAAGGCCATGGGCACGGATGCCGCCAAGGTATCCGATGTGATCATCACGCATTTGCATTATGATCATGCGGGTTCGCTTGGCATGTTCCCGGGCGCGAAATTCCATTTGCAGGAACGCGAAATGCATTTCGCGACGGGCCGGCACATGTGCGTGCATGCCATTCGCCTGCCTTTCGAAGCCGCGCATGTGGTCGCCATGGTGAAGGCGCTTTATGCCGATCGCGTCGTGTTCCATGATGGCGATGGCGAAGTGGCACCGGGTGTATCCGTCCATCGCGTCGGCGGACATTCTGATGGCTTGCAAGTGGTGCGCGTGCAAACCGCGCGCGGGCCGGTGGTGCTGGCCTCAGACGCCATGCATTTCTATGCCAATGCGCTCAGCGGCAATCCCTTCCCGATCATTTTCGATCTTGGGGCGATGGCAGCCGGTTGGCGTGCGGCGAAGAAATTGGCGGGCGGTGATGATAGCCGCGTGATCCCGGGGCATGACCCGGATGTGCGGCGGCGCTTTCCGGAAGTGCCGGGGCAGGGGGGCGAGGTTGTCGCGCTCCATCTGCCGCCGAAGGATTGAAACAAATCGGGCGCCTGAAGAAATTTAGAGCGTATCCCGTGCAACTTGCTTTATGGGATACGCTCTAAGCGCATTTTCAGGATCGCATTTTCCGAGTCGCCAAGTGCTTCCACTTGGCTTGAAAATGCTTTGGGCGCCCGC
>JBDKIR010000105.1:0-7182 GCA_039797035.1 Pseudomonadota bacterium
GATCCGCTGAATGAGTACAAGAGCGAGGCCTTCAAGCTTTTCAATAATATGCTGGAAGAATTGCGTGAACGCGTGACCAGCCTGTTGTTGCGTATCGATATCCGGCCAGACGCACCGCCGCCTGCCCCCGAAGGGATCGGTGTGCTTGATATGCGCCATCCGGACCCCGCCATGGCAGGCGCTGATTTGCTGGAGCGGGATCCGCGGTTGGATTCGGTGGCGCCGATCGGCACGGCGTCGCAGCGCAGCCTGCCCGAAGCGGTGGATCCGAATGATCCCGCCACCTGGGCGCGCACGCCGCGCAATGCGCCTTGCCCTTGCGGCAGCGGCAAGAAATTCAAGGCATGCCACGGGCGGGTCTGAACCCGCCCATGCGTGCTTCAATCTGACGCGAGCGCTTCCGGATAGCCGAAAAGACCAACCGCGCCGCCGGTATGCAGGAAGACGATATTGCTATCGGCGGCGAAGTGGCCCTTGCGGATCAGATCAATCAGCCCGGCCATGGCTTTGCCGGAATAAACGGGATCCAGCAGGATCCCTTCGCATTCCGCCACCAGGCGCACGGCTTCCACCATGCCTTCAGTCGGGATGCCGTAGCCCTGGCCGATATAATCGCAATTGGCCAGCACATGATGCGGCCGAATGATGCCGGGCAGGTCAAGATATTTGGCGGTATCCTGCGCCAGTTCCAGCACCTTGGCTTCCTGGGTCACGCGCGGGCTGCTGACGCCGATGCCCAGCACCGAAACGCCGCTATTCATGGCAACAAGCCCTGCCACCAGACCGGCCTGGGTGCCGGCGCTGCCAGTGGCATGCACCACGTGATCGATCCGTAAGCCCAATTCCATCGCCTGGCCCAGCAATTCCTGCGCGGCGTAAACATAGCCAAGCGCGCCGACAGCATTGGACCCACCGCCTGGAATCACATAAGGCCGGCGCCCTTCGGCGCGCAGCTTTTCGGCCAGAATTTCCATTTCCGCCTGCATGTCAGCGCCGCCCGGGCGATGATCAATCACCGCGCCATGCAATCTATCAAGCAGGACATTGGCCGATTGCGTATAGGCCGCATCGCGCCGCCCGGTGCGGTCTTCCAGCAAAAGATGACAGGCAAGGCCAAGTTTGGCCGCGGCCGCAGCGGTTTGCCGGGCATGGTTGGATTGCGTCGCGCCCTGCGTGATGACCGTATCCGCCCCTTTGGCTTCCGCATCCGCCATCAGGAATTCCAGCTTGCGGGTTTTGTTGCCGCCGGTGGAAAGCCCGGTGCAATCATCCCGCTTCATCCAGATTTTTGGGCCCTTGCCATGGGCGTCGGCAAGCCGGCGTGACAAATGTTCCATCGGCTCCAGAGGAGTTGGCAAATGACCCAAACGAATACGGGGAAAACGGGCGAGATTCATGAAGCCTCCGGCCAGGATGGAAAGCCAAGGCTAGAGCAGATCACGTTCAGATGAAATCATCTGAACGGGTGAAGATGCTCGAATAACAATGAACTAGAGCGGGTTGCGTGAAGCCATGTGAACGCAACACGCTCTAGTCGCAGCCGTGCCCTCGCGCCAGATCATGCGCTTTGCGATATAAGCAGGGGAAGTTCTGGCGCCTGGGCGCCTTGGGGAAAGAGGCATGACACTCACCAAAATGGGTCTGGCCGCCATGCTGTTGTTTGGGTTGGCCTCGCCAGCCCAAGCGGCTTGGGAATATACGCGCTGGGGCATGACAGAAGCGCAAGTTATCACCGCATCGCGCCGTGCGGTGCGTGCCATGACGCCGGCGGAACGGCGCGCCACCCAGGGGCGCATTGAATATCGTGCCCGTGGCAGTTTTCGTGTGCCAGGCCTGCAGATGAATGTGGCCTTCGGCTTTGACAAGCACAGCGGTGGCCTGGTGTGCGTTTCCGGCAGGGGCAATGCCGCGCAGGGTGAAGCCATGCGTCAACGCCTGCTGGCGCGCTTCGGACCGGCGGAATTTGACGACCAGCACCCGCAAAGCGGGGAACAGGATATTGGCTGGTCGGCGCCGGATAAGATTGATCTGGTGATCACCTCAGCCGGGTTTACCTTGCTGCATTGTGCGCCTGGGCAGTAATGCGCGGCGCTAGAGCGTGTTGCGTTCACATGGCTTCACGCAACCCGCTCTCGTTCGGTGCTTTTCGCGCATCTTCACCCGTTCAAATGATTCCATCTGAAGGAGATCTGTTCTAGCCGCCGCGTAGCAAGGCCATCAAAGGCGTGATGGAAGGCGCCTGATCCAATGCCCAAAGCGCCGCGATCTGTTCTTCAACATGGCTGGTGGTCGCGCCGATCTTGGCATTGGCGCGATATTTCTCGGCCAGTTCCGCATCGCTCAAGGGGCGCTCTGCACTGCCGCGGGGATGTTCCACATAGGCTTCATGCTGGCTGCCATCTGCCAAGGTGATGGTAACGCGCGCCGCGCCACGTGGCAGGCTGGCATCGCAGGCCGCGACTGTCTTGGCGCGTAGCGCCGCCAGCGCCGGGTCCTGCACCGCCGGCATTTCGAAATCAGCCACATCGGCATGGCCGCGTAACAGGGCGATGGCCGCGCAGTGATGGATGCTGACGCGCGTGTCACGTTCATTGCGCACCACGCGATCCCCACGCGCGAGCAAAAGCGCATCACCCGCCACCGTGACGTGCGTGATTTGCGCGACAGCGGCGCCCAATTTGTCGCGTAGCGCAAGGCAGGCATCAATCACGGCGTGAAACACGATGCCCGCCGCATAGGGTTTGTAGGTATTGGCGGCAATTTCCCAGCGTTGGCCGAGCCCTTCGGTGATTTCAGCCAAAACCGGCTCATCCCCCATGGCGCGGGCCCAGCCTAGCGGGCCTTCAATGGCAAGCGGTGCAGCGCGATAACCCTTGGCGGCAAAGCGCGCGGCCAGAATGCCATTGCGCGCCGCATTGCCCACGCCGATATTCTTCGCGGCCGTTGCAAGGTTTTCGACAATGCTGCCCGACTGACTGGCGGCGAGGCCAAGCGCTTCGGTCGTTTGTTCCGCCGAAAGCCGCATCAGGCGTGCTGCGGCAGCCGCCGCGCCGAATACGCCGCAGCTTGCCGTAATATGCCAGCCGCGCGCGTAATGCCCCGGTGAGACGGCATTGCCGATCCGGCAGGCAATCTCCGCGCCGAGCAGGAAAGCATGCAGCACTTCCGCGCCCGAAGCGCCCAGCTGTTCACCCAAGGCAAAAGCCACTGGTGCTACTGGCGCGCTTGGGTGAATGACCGTGCGCAGATGCGTATCATCGTAATCCAGCAAATTGGACGCGATGGCATTGACGAAGGCTGCTTCCATCACGCCAAGCTGTGCGCGCTGGCCATAAATACTCGCGATCGGCGGGCCGGAGGTCTCGCGCATGATTTCAAGCGCGGTCATCACCGCCGGGTCGCGCGCCACACCCAGCGCACAGCCGATGTGATTCAGAATGGAACGCCGCCCTTCATGGCGCAGTGCTTCGGGCAGCGCCGCCATGCGCGATTCAGCGACGAAACGTCCCAGAATTTTTGTGGCAGAGGCTGCTTCAGTCATGTGGTGCATCCTTGGCCGCAACGCGCACGCCAGCGCGTTCTTCCAGCATGCGCACGATGGTGGTCATATCCTTATCGGCGCCTTGCGTTTCAGCCGTTTCGCGCCAGTGCTTGACGATGACTTCCGCAATTTCACGCGGCGCATCCAGGGCTTCGGCTTCCGACAAATAAAGCCCTACATCCTTCAGGAACAAGCCGGCAGGCATGCCGAAATCGAAGCTACGCGGCAGAATGGCGCGCGGGAATTTATCCTGCGATGCGGAACTACGCCCGGTGCCGGCATTGACCACATCAATGATGGTGTCAGCCGCAAGCCCTGCCTTGACCCCCATGACCACCGCTTCCGCCGTGGCCGCCAGGCTGACGGCGGAAAGGATATTGTTCACCAGCTTCATGCTCTGCCCAAGGCCGGGCTTTTCACCGACATGAAAAATACGCCCAAAGGCTGACAGTACTGGTTCCAGCACGGGCCGCTGCGCTGCGGTGCAGGCCAGCATCACCGCCAGCGTGCCGGCGCGTGCACCGGCCAAGCCACCACTGACCGGCGAATCAATACCCGCAATGCCATGCTTGGCGAGCCCTTCTGCGACGCGGGCCGCAACGGCTGAACCGGTTGTGGAAGTATCCACCATGAATTTCGCGCGCTTGCCTTGGGCTACGCCGCGCTTACCTAAGGCGACTTCTTCCACCACTTTTGGTGTGGGCAGGCAGGTGATCACGATATCGGCCTGATCTGCCACATCGGCGGGATCCGCTGCCGCCATGGCACCGCTGGCAATCAGCGGTGCCATGGCTGCAGGGACCGTATCGCAGACCACCAGGCGATGTCCGGCGGCCAGCAAGCGTGCCGCCATCAACCCGCCCATGCGGCCAAGGCCGATGAAGCCCAGAACCGGCGCTGTCATGCCGCGATTTCCCGCGCCATGACGCGGGCGGGCGCGCCATCAGAACCGGTGATGGAAAGCGCACCGAAAATGAATTCCACGCGCTTGCCAGCAAGTGGGCGGGGCCCGCGCAAATGTTCACAAATCAAGACGCCGTCGCGCAACAGGCGCTGATGCACGGGCCAGGTGAAACCCTCGGCCGGGCGGCGATGCACCGGCAGATCGGGCGTTGGGAAATCACAGGCCAGAAGCTTCACCTGCTTCGCCACAATCCAATCCGCGGCGGCCAGGCTCAGGCAGGGGTGTTCATCATAGGTCGGCGTATTGATATGCGGCGAAGAACCCGTATCCAAAGCCAGGATATCGCCCGGGCGCAGCAGCGGGCGCGCGGCTTCCAGATGCTCCGGTTCGATCAGGCTATTGGGCGGCAGATCAAAGCGCCAGACAACGCCAGGGCCATTCCAGCGTTCCAAAGGCACTTGTTCCATGCTGGGGCCATCGCTGAAGAAATGGCAGGGCGCATCCACATGCGTGCCGGTATGCACCACCATTTCAAAACTCGTCACCGTCAGTGGATCGGCCGGCAAGCAAAACAGCTTCTTGACCTTGGGCGGGCTGAAAGTGGGCACGCGCGGCATGGATTCATCTATGGGGTGCGTCAGGTCCAACCAGGGGCCGAGCGGGGTGGTTTCCTGCCGGGGTGGCAGCGGCATCCATCCGCGCCAGCCAAGCCCGCGTTCCTTTGCCTTGTCGCACATATCGCTTTCCTTCCCTTTAAACCGCGCGTAGCCAACCGCCATCCACATCCATCAGCGTGCCTTGCACATAGCTGGCGCGGTCGCTGACTAGGAAGCTGACAACCTCGGCTATTTCCTCAGGCGTGGCGAAGCGTTTGATGCCGGCTTCCCGCGCCAGATCGGCTGCCGCCGCCGCATCATCCGCGCCCAATTCCTTGGCGCGGGTCTGGATGCGATGCGTCAGACGATCCGTATGGATATTGCCGGGATTGATGAGGTTGACGCGCACGCCATCCGCCACGCCACGATCCGCCAGCGCCTTGGTGAAATTCATCAGCGCTGCATTGACCGAACCGCCAATGGTGAAATCCGCACTCGCCAAACGCCCACCAACACCGCCGATATTGACGATAGCGCCCTGGGCCTTGCGCAAATGCGGCCAGGCGGCACGCGCCAGGCGCACCGCGCCAAATAGTTTCAAGGCATAGCCATCCGCCCAATCGGCATCTGAAAGCGTCAGGAAATCGCCGCGCTTTGTGGCGCCCGCGCTATGCACCAGGATATCCAGCGCGCCAAAGCGGTTGATGGCCGCATCAACAGCCGCGTGGGCGGGTGCATCTTCGCGCAAATCACCGGCGATGATGATTGTCTCCGGCCCGCATTCCGCCGCGACTTTGCGCATATCGGCCTCATTACGCGCCAGCAGCACCAGCTTGGCGCCATCACGGGCCAGAATGCGGGCAATGGCGGCGCCAATACCGCGGCTCGCGCCACTAACCAGAGCGATTTTTCCTGAAAGCGGCTTGGTCATTCTGCGGTAATCCCTGCATCACGGATCACTTGCCCGTAGCGGGCGACATCATTGGCGATCAAACGGCCGAATTCATCGGCGCTGCCGCTGACCACTTCGGCGCCGGAATCGAGCAGTTTCTGGCGCATTTCGGGCGCGGTAATGATGGCGGCAATGGCCGTATTCAGGCGCTGCACCGCAGCGGCAGGCATGCCGCGTGGGCCGATAATGCCGTACCATTCGGCAATCTGATAACCCGGGATGGCGGCTTCCGCGATGGTGGGGGCTTCCGGCAGGAAGGGCAGGCGTTGTGCGGCCGTGACGCCAAGCGCACGGATGCGCCCGCCCCGCACATGCGGCAGCGCGGATGTCGCATTGGCGAACATGATGGGCACATTGCCGGCCATGAGATCCGTCAAAGCCGGCCCGCCGCCGCGATAGGGCACATGGGTCATGGTCAGGCCCGTGGCCAGGCGGAACATTTCTCCGCTGATATGCGTGGAAGTGCCCGTGCCAGACGAAGCAAAGGCAAGCGGGTTGCTGCGGCCCCAGGTGATCAAATCCGGCACGCTGCGCGGCGGCAGGTTATTGTTGATGGATAGAATGTTATGAACATTCGCCACATGGATCAGCGGCGTGATGTCACGCACTGCGTCAAAGGGGTGGCTTTTCACCAAATGCGCATTGGCGGCATGGGTGCTGATGATGAAGCCGAAGGCATGGCCATCCGGATCGGCGCGCACAATGGCTTCCGTGCCGATCAGGCCAGCAGCGCCTGCCCGATTTTCGATGACGATTGGCTGACCCAGCGCTTCCTGCAGGGGCGGCGCGATCATGCGGGCGACTATGTCGGTGGTGCCGGCGGGTGGCCAGGGCACAATGAAGCGAATGGGGCGGGACGCCAGCCAGCCGCTGCCCTGGGCGCGCAGAATGCCTGGTGCGGCCAAGATGCTGCTGGCGATAAGTAATGAACGACGATGCATGGTGGCTTTTCCTCCCCTCAGTCCTTGGTGCCATGGTGACGTTCCCAGGGAAGTCTGTCCAGCAAGGGGCGCGCTTTCCCTGCGCGGTGATCGGGGCAATACTTGCCCCGTTTTGGAAAGGGCAGCGGCATGGCCAAGGGTGGCGGATTGCTTTGCGTCATGAATGATATCGCGCCGGCTTGTGACCGGCGGGATTATGAAGCCTGGTATCAACAGGATCATGTGCCGGATCGGCTTGGCATTCCGGG
>JBDKIR010000106.1:0-3049 GCA_039797035.1 Pseudomonadota bacterium
AAGCCTGCCGCGCGAGCAGCTTCCAGCCATCCGGCTGCTTCTTCCACACCTGCAGAATGCCGATATTCACTGGGTTCACCCGCCCATTGCTTTCGGACTCGCCACGCAGCACATGGCGCACAATGGCGTCATCGCCCACCACATCAATGGTCTGATCCGACACATTCATGGACCGGAAGACGGAAGTCTTGTTCGCCAGCGGGTCGATGAATTGCTGACGATTTTCAATGCGGCCGGCCGAATGGCCATAGCTCAACCGTTCATGGGTCACAGCCATCAGGCCAGCCCGATCCCCGGCCAGCATGGCCTTGGTGAGCGCCTCAACCGCGGCGGCGACGGCGGCGGCATCACCGCCCTGGGCCTGGGCAATTCCAGGGGAAACGGCCGCCAGCGACAGGGCAGCAGCCCCGGCCAGCGCCAAATGGCGACGGTTCATGGACATTTCTTTTCTCCCTCTGCGATGACCCGCAGATGAGGCAAGTCTGGCGCCAGCCCTGGGTCTGGGCAAGGCACAGGGCAGGAAATCTCAGGGCCGGATCTTGCAATTTTACCGGGCGCCCCCTTTTGCAGCGGGCAGAACTGGGTGGACACCTGGGCCGCACCCCTGTAGTGCGGCGCACAATCCTGTCTTTTGGGGGTATCCCTTATGAAAGTGGCCGTTCTGAAAGAACGCCGGGCCGGTGAGACGCGGGTTGCCGCGACGCCGGAGACCGTGAAGAAGCTGATTGGCATGGGCTGTGCGCTGACTGTTGAGGCCGGCGCTGGCTTGGCCTCTGGCATCACCGACGCGGCCTTTACGGAGGCGGGCGCGAGCCTGGCTGCCGATGCCGCCGGGGCGCTGGCTGGGGCCAATATTGTGCTGAAGGTGCGCGCGCCGCTCGCCGCTGGCGAAGGGGCGGTGGATGAGCTTTCGCTGATCCCGCGCGGGGCGCTGCTGATTGCAACCCTCGCTGCCGATGCCGACGCCGCCGGACGCTATGCCGCGGCGGGGATTGACGCCTGCGCCATGGAATTGCTGCCGCGCATCACGCGAGCGCAATCCATGGATGTGCTCTCATCCCAGGCCAATCTGGCTGGCTACCGCGCCGTGGTGGAGGCCTCGACCGCCTATGACAAGGGCTTTCCCATGATGATGACCGCCGCCGGCACCGTGCCTGCGGCCAATGCCTTCATCATGGGCGCCGGTGTGGCCGGCTTGCAGGCGATTGCGACCGCGCGGCGCCTGGGTGGCCGTGTCTCCGCGACCGATGTGCGCCCGGCCGCCAAGGAAGAAATCAAATCCCTCGGCGCCAGCTTCGTCGGTTACGAGGATGAGGAGAGCAAGGCCGCGCAAACCGCGGGCGGCTATGCGAAGCAGCTTTCGGCCGCCTTCTACGCCAAGCAGGCGGAAGTGGTGGCCGCGCATATTGCCAAGCAGGATGTCGTGGTTTGCACCGCACTCGTGCAGGGCCGCCGCGCGCCCATTCTGGTAACTGCCGAAATGGTGGCTGCCATGAAGCCGGGTTCGGTGATTGTGGATATCGCGTCTGACGCGGGCGGCAATTGCGCTTTGACCAAGCCGGGTGAGCTTTTCGTCACGGAAAATGGCGTGAAGATCCTGGGCTATACGAATTGGCCCGGACGCATCCCCGCAGCCGCTTCCGCGCTTTATGCGCGCAATCTGCTGACCTTCCTGACCACCTTCTGGGACAAGGACGCCAAGGCGCCCAAGCTTTCCGAAGAAGATGAGATTGTGAAGGGTGTTGCGCTGACGCGCGGCGGGGCCGTGGTGCACCCGCAAATGAAGCCGGCCCAGGCAGGCTAAGGAGAATTCGGATGAACGCGACCGAACTCGCCAATCAGGCGGCCAGCACGGCGCAGCGCGCGCTGGAACTGGCCGAACAGGCCCGCCGCGCGGCGGAAGCCGTGGCCCCGGTGGCTGCGGCGGCTGAGCCATTCCTGTATCTGCTCACCATTTTCCTGCTGGCCTGCTTTGTGGGCTATCACGTGGTGTGGAACGTGACCCCGGCGCTGCATTCACCGTTGATGGGTGTGACCAACGCCATTTCATCGGTGATTGTGGTCGGCGCCATTCTGGCGACCGGCACTGCCGATGGCTGGGTTGCGCGGATTTTCGGCTTCATTGCCGTCACGCTGGCTGCCGTGAACATCTTTGGTGGCTTCATGGTAACGCGCCGAATGTTGGCCATGTTCAAGAAGAAGGGGAGCTGAGATCATGGCAACCACTCTTCTGACCTTGGCCTATCTGGTCGCGTCGGTGCTGTTCATTCTGGCGCTGCGTGGCCTGAGCCATCCGGAAACCAGCCGCCAGGGCAATATGTTCGGCATGATCGGCATGGCGATTGCCATTGTCGCCACGCTGTTGAAGCCCGGCATGGATATTGGCGGCATTGCGCTGGTGATTGCCGGGCTCGCCCTTGGTGGCACGCTTGGCACGGTTGTGGCGCAGCGCATTCAAATGACATCGCTGCCGCAGCTTGTCGCGGCCTTCCATTCGCTCGTGGGTCTCGCTGCCGTATTCGTGGCGGCGGCAGCGTTTTATGCGCCGGAGAGCTTCGGCATTGGCACGCGCGGCAATATCAAGGGCGCGTCGCTGGTTGAAATGTCACTCGGTCTTGCGATTGGTGCCATCACCTTCTCCGGTTCCGTGATTGCCTTCGCGAAGCTGGATGGCCGCATGTCCGGCGCGCCGATCACCTTCGAGAACCAGCACAAGATCAACCTCGGGCTCGGCATCGCGCTGGCGGTGCTGATCCTGCTGTTCACGATCACGGGCTGGAGCTTCCTGTTCTGGGCGATCGCGATCCTGTCCTTCGCGCTGGGCTACCTGCTGATCATCCCGATCGGGGGTGCCGACATGCCGGTGGTCGTGTCCATGCTGAACAGCTATTCCGGCTGGGCGGCGGCGGGCATCGGCTTCACCATCGGCAACCTGCTGCTGATCGTGACGGGCGCGCTGGTGGGCGCGTCGGGTGCCATCCTGTCGTACATCATGTGCAAGGGGATGAACCGGTCGATCATCAACGTGCTGCTGGGCGGCTTCGGGTCC
>JBDKIR010000107.1:0-7143 GCA_039797035.1 Pseudomonadota bacterium
CGCGTCTTCAACGCCTTCGCCGCGACTGTCTCACTCGCGGTGCTGGCTTCCTGCGTGGTGTCGCTGACCTTGACGCCGCTTATGGCCTCTCGCCTGCCAGCGCATCCCAAGCCATCCAAGCTTGATGCCTTCCTTGAAAAGGGCTTCCAGGCGGTGGAGCGTGGTTACGGCCGCATGTTGGATTTTGCCCTGAAATGGCGCTCAGTCACCTGGCTCGCCTTTATACTCTCCGCCGGCGCTGCGGCCTGGTTCGCGGTCGCCATCCCCAAAGGCTTTTTCCCGGTGGAAGATACCGGATTGCTGACGGTGAGCACTGAAGGCCCCCGTGGTGCTTCGGTGGCAGCCATGGCGCAATTGCAAGGGCGGGCTGCGGAGATTGTTCAGGCTTCGCCGCATGTGAAAGCGGTCGTGTCGAATATCGGCGCGGTGGCGGGCAGTGCCTCAATCAATCAGGGGCGCATGTTCCTGGAATTGAAGCCGCTGGGTGAAAGGCCGCCCATGCCACAGGTCATCCAGGAATTGCGCCGCCAATTATCGGGCATTCCGGGGCTCAGGGTATTCGTCAACCCAATCCAAAACATCAATTTCGGCGCCCGGCCATCGCGGACCATGTATGTCTATACCATGCAAGGGCTGCGGCTTGATGAGTTGTATGATTGGGCGCAGCGCATGGAACGCAAATTGCTGACGCTGCCACAATTGCAGGACGTGAATACGGATTTGCAGCTTGATAGCCCGGTGGTGCAGGTCAATGTGAACCGCGATCGTGCCGTGGCACTGGGCGTGAGCCAGGAACAGGTCCGCCAATCGCTCTATTCCGCCTTCGGGTCGCGGCAGATTTCGACGATCTACGGGCAGGCGAATGCCTATCCGGTGATCCTGGAGGCTTTGCCGGAAGATCAGCGTGATGAAACCGGCCTTGGCAAGCTCTACCTGCGCTCGGTCTCTGGCAAGCTGGTGCCGCTTTCGGCGGTAGCGCAATTGGATCGCAGCTCTGGCCCGCTGACGGTGGGCCATCAGGGGCAATTGCCGGCGGTCACCATCGGCTTCAATACCGCGCCAGGGGTGGCGCTTGGCTTTGCGGTTGAGGCCATTCAGGCGGCGGAGCGTGAACTCGGCATCCCGCCCACCATTGTCACGGGCTATACGGGCACGGCGCAGATCTTCAAGCAGGCCCTGGCAGGCCAGGGCTTCCTGGTGCTGACGGCCGTGCTGATCATGTATGTCGTGCTTGGCGTGCTTTATGAAAGCCTGGTGCATCCGCTGACCATCCTTTCCGGTCTGCCGGCGGCAGCCCTGGGTGCTTTCGCGACGCTGTGGCTCTTTGGTCTTGATCTTTCGGTGATTGCCGTGATCGGCGTGCTGCTGCTGATCGGCTTGGTGAAGAAAAACGCCATCATGATTGTCGATGTCGCACTCCAGCGACAAAGAAGCGGTGAGGCGGTTTTTGAAGCGGTGCGGTCGGCTTGTTTGCTGCGCTTCCGCCCGATCATGATGACAACCCTCGCGGCCGGGGCCGGGGCGGTGCCGATTGCGGCCGGCTGGGGGGCAGCGGCGGAATTGCGGCAACCCTTGGGGCTGGCCGTGGTTGGTGGGTTGATCGTAAGCCAGGCGCTGACGCTTTTCGTCACCCCGGTTCTCTATCTTGCTTTTGACCGACTGGCGCAGCAATTCTCCTCCGGTCGAGGCCAGGTGACAGCGGCGGCGGAATAACCGCCCCGCGCCCTGAGGCCCTCGCCCCCGGGAATTCACATGATGGGCCTTGCCCTGGAAATTTGTATCATTCTGCTGCTGGTCCTGCTGAACGGGGCTTTCGCCATGAGTGAATTGGCGATCGTCTCCTCACGCCGGTCCAGGCTGCTGGCCTTGCTGCGCCGTGGCAGCCCGGGCGCCGAAGCCGCATTGGCGTTGGCGGATGATCCGCAGCGGTTTTTGCCGACCGTGCAGGTGGGCATCACCATGGTTGGCATCATCGCCGGTGCCTTTGGTGGTGCGCGCTTGTCAGGAACGCTGGCGCAAGGCCTTGCCATGCTGCCCTTCACCATCCCCTTCCTGGAGGAAGTGGCTTTTGCACTGGTCGTGCTGGTCATTACCTATCTCAGCCTGATCCTGGGTGAATTGGTGCCCAAGCAGCTGGCGCTGCGGGAGCCTGAGAAAATCGCCATTCTGGTGGCCCGCCCGCTGGCGCTGCTGGCGCGCTTCACCGCGCCGATGGTGTGGCTTTTGGGCGCATCTTCGGCACTGGTGCTCCGTTTTTTTGGCCCACCCGCCACAACGGACCAATCCGTGACGGAAGAGGAAGTGAAGGCCGTGGTGGCCGAAGGCGCCCAGGCCGGCGCGCTGGAAACCGAAGAACGCCACATGATCGAACGCGTGCTGCGCCTGGGTGACAAGCCGGTGCGTGCGCTGATGACCCCACGCAATGACATCGCCTGGCTTGATCGGTCAGAGGCGCCGGAGAGCCTGCCGGAGCGTCTGCGCGCCGCGCATGTCACACGCTTCATTGTGGCGGATGGGCGCGTTGATAATGTGGTTGGCGTGGTCGCCGCCAAGGATTTGCTGGATCAATTGCTGGCCGGTGGGCCGATTTCACTCGAAGCCGCTTTGCGCCAGCCTTTGGTATTGCCCGATACGCTGACAGCGCTGGATGCGCTGGAGAGGCTGCGCGGCGACCCCTTGGGCATGGCGCTGGTGCTTGATGAATACGGATCCTTTGAAGGCATGGTAACGGCTTCCGATTTGCTGGAGGCGATCATCGGCGAATTGGGGCCGAGTGAGGCGATGCCGACGGAAGCGGCGGTGACACGCTTTGACGGTTCCTTACTGCTGGACGGCAGCATGCCTTCCGATGAATTGCGCGCGCGGCTCGATCTGCCGGAAATGCCCGGCGCCGGGACCTATCACACGGTCGCCGGGTTGATGCTGGCGCTGTTGCAGCGCGTCCCGCGGGAAGGGGACCGCATCGTCTGGGCCGGTTGGCGTTTTGAGATTGTGGATATGGACGGCAGGCGCGTGGACAAGGTGCTGGCGAGCCGTGAGGAAGCCGGGGCGGATGGTGGCGGCGGGTGAGACACCGCCACCGCTGCGTGGCTATTGCCCCGCCGTCTTGGCAATCGGCGCGATGAATTGCGGTTCCGTGTCCCAGGGGAACAGGATCCAGGTATCCTGGCTCACTTCCGTGATGAAGGTATCCACCATGGGTTTACCGGCGGGCTTGGCGTAGACGGTGGCGAAATGCGCCTTGGGCAGCAGGGCGCGCACGACACGCGCCGTGGTGCCTGTATCCACCAGATCATCCAGCAGCAGCCAGCCTTCGCCATCACCGGCGGCCTGGGGCAACTTCACCACCTTGGGCTCGCCCTTTTCCTGTTCCTCATAGGTCAGCACGGAAACGGTTTCGATCAGCCGGCAGTCCAATTCCCGCGCCACCACCGCAGCCGGGATCAGCCCGCCGCGGGTAATGGCAACCACGCCGCGCCAGGGGCCGCGTTCCAGTAGCCGCCAGGCGAGCGCCTTGGCATCGCGGTGCAATTGGTCCCAGGACACTGTGTAGTATTTCTGCGCCATCAAAACATCCTTCCGCCATTCGGCACGCGCTGATCCGGGCCCAGCAACACCACCGCGCCCGCTTCATCGGGCATGCCCAGGACCAGAACCTCACTCATGAAGCCCGCAATGCGGCGTGGGGCAAAATTGACCACGGCCGCAACCTGCCGCCCGACCAGCGCTTCCGGCGTGTAATGCACGGTCAGTTGCGCGGAAGAACGCTTGATACCGATTTCCGTCCCGAAATCGATCTGCAGCTTGATGGCGGGCTTGCGGGCTTCCGGAAAGGCTTCGGCGGCGAGAATCGTCCCCACGCGGATATCGATCCGGTGGAATTCATCAAGGGTGGCTACAGGCTCCATGGCAGGGCTTTAACGCGGATTCGTTCTGGCAGGAACCGCCTGAGTGGGCCTGGGGCTTTTCCTGGCGTGCTTATGGGGGCATGAGAGAGGCCATCGGACCTTTTGGAAAGCTCAGAGCAATGCGTGATCTCCATCTTGCTGGCCGCAGCCCCGCCTATGGCGTCAATGGTATGGCCGCCACTTCCATGCCCCAGGCGACCTTCGCCGCGCTTGAAATCCTGCGCGCCGGCGGCAATGCCATGGATGCGGCCATTGCCGCCTGCGCCGTGCAATGCGTGATCGAACCGGAATCGACCGGCATTGGCGGCGATTGCTTCTGCCTTTACGTGCCGGCTGGCAGCAGCACGGTCATTGCGCTGAATGGTTCCGGCCGCGCACCAGGCGCCGCAACGCCTGAGGCGATCCGCGCCACCGGCACCACGAAGCTTGAAAATACCTCGGCCCATTCGGTGACCATTCCGGGTGCCATTTCCGCCTGGGAATTGTTGAACCGCACGCATGGCAAGCTGGGCCTGGACCGCATTCTGCAAGCGGCGATCCATTACGCCGAAGAAGGCTTCCCCATCACGCCGCGCGTGTCCGCGGATTGGGAAGGTTCGGTCGGTAAATTGCTGAAGCATCCGGCATCCGCTCGGCGCTTTCTGGTGAATGGCGTGGCGCCGAAGCTCGGCACCCGTTTCCGCCAGCCGGAATTGGCCAAGACGCTCCGCGCGATTGCGGCGCGTGGCGCAGCCGCTTTCTACCAGGGCGAAGTGGCGGCGGATATCGTCGCGACGCTGCGTGCCGCGGGCGGTCTGCATACGGAAGAAGATTTCGCCAATGGCCAGAACGCAGCCGAATTCGTGACACCGATTTCGATCGGCTGGCGCGGCATGGAAGTCTATCAATGCCCGCCCAATGGGTCTGGCATGCATGCGCTGCAAATCCTTGGCACGCTTGGCAATCTGCCCACGCCGGAAGGCGGGCCGCTGTCGGCCACACGTTTGCATCGCCACATTGAAGCCGCGCGCATGGCCTATCGCGACCGCGATGCCTTCCTTGCGGATCCTGCCCATGTCAATGTGCCGGTCGAAAAGCTGCTGAATGCGGATTACCTGAAGCGCCTCGCGGGCCTGATCCGCGATGATGCGGCGATGCCGGAATTGCCCGCGCCGGGTGAAAGCGATCTGAATAAGCACAAGGACACGGTCTATCTTTGTGTGGTTGATAAGGATGGCAATGCGTGTTCCTTCATCAATTCGCTGTTTGAAGGTTTCGGCTCCGGTATCCTTGCGGAAAAAGCCGGTGTCATGCTGCAAAATCGCGGTTTTGGTTTCCGCCTACAGGACGGCCATCCGAATTGCATCGCGCCCAATAAGCGCCCGCTGCATACCATCATCCCTGGCATGGTGATGAAGAATGGCCGCGCCATCATGCCTTATGGCGTGATGGGTGGGCGCTATCAGCCGACCGGGCATAGCTACTTCCTGACCAATCATTTCGAATTCGGCCTGGATGTGCAGGAAGCGATCGATCTGCCGCGCCTGATGCCGCAGGATGGCAAGGTGCAGGTGGAACGCGGCTTCAGCGGTGCCGTGATTGATCAGCTCAATCGCCTTGGCCATGTCTGCGAAGGCATCGACAAGCCCCATGGCGGTGGTCAGGCGATTTTCATCGACCATGAAAAGGGCTGCCTCGTGGGTGGCTCCGACCCGCGCAAGGATGGCTGCGCGATGGGCTATTGAGCCCATCCTGCGCGTAAGATCAGAAAACCAAGGAAACGCCCATGACCCAACCCTGTGACCTGACCGCGCTTGAAGCGCGCCGCCTGATCGGGCGGCGCAAGCTTTCCCCGGTGGAATTGCTGGAAAGCTGCCTGACGCGCATTGGAGAGGTGAACCACGCGGTGAATGCCGTGGTGGCCTTGGACGAAACCCGCGCCCGCGCGGCCGCCAAGGAAGCCGAAGCCGCCGTGATGCGCGGTGATGAACTGGGTCCGCTGCATGGCCTGCCCATCGGCATCAAGGATCTGGAAGAAACCGAGGGGCTGCGCACCACCTATGGCAGCCCGATCTTTCGCGATTTCATCCCGGATGCGGATTGCGGCATGGTCGCCAATCTGCGCGCCAATGGGGCGATTGTTGCGGGCAAGACCAATACGCCGGAATTCGGCGCGGGGGCGAATACGCGGAACGCCGTCTATGGCGTGACGGGCAATCCCTTTGATCCGATGAAATCCGCCGCCGGGTCGTCGGGCGGTTCGGGCGTTGCCTTGGCCACCAATATGTTCCCGATCTGCTCGGGGTCTGATACGGGCGGGTCACTTCGCAACCCGGCGGCCTTCAATGGCATTGTTGGCTATCGGCCATCGCCCGGCCTGGTGCCTTCCGAAAAGCGCGCCCATGGCTGGTCCGGCCTGCCGGTGCTCGGCCCCATGGCGCGCAATGTGCCGGATGTCTGCCTGTTGCTGTCGGCCATGGCATCCGATGATGCGCGCGATCCGCTCGCCTACACTTTGCATGATGGCTATGTGCGCGAAGAACCGAGCCTTTACTTCCCCGTGCCGCGTTATGATTTGGCGAGCCTCCGCTTGGCTTTCAGCCCGGATTTCGGCCAGGCGCCGACCGAAAAACATATCCGCGATATTTTCGCTGACCGCGCCGGCGCCATCGCGCCGATGTTCGGCGCGGCAGAAGCAGCGCACCCCGATTGCTCGGGCGGTGATGAGGCGTTTGAGGTGCTGCGCGCGGCGGGCTTCCTGACCTCGCATTTGGAGAAATGCCGCACGCGCCCGCAGGATGTCGGGCCCAATGTGCGCGCCAATGTCGAAGAAGGGCTGCGCTATAGCCTGGATGATTACGCCCGCGCGGCGGCGGCACAGACCAAGATGTACCGCGCCTGGCAAGGGTTTTTCGCCGCGCATGATGTGCTGATCACGCCAGCCATCACCGTTTCGCCTCGGCCTTGGAAGGAACTCTTTCCGGCGGAAATTGATGGTCAGCCGACGCGGACCTACTTCCATTGGTTGGCGCTTGCCTATTACCCGACGCTTTGCGGCCATCCGGCGATTTCCATCCCGATGGGGTTGGACCGCAACGGCATGCCCTTTGGCTTGCAGGTGGTGGGACCGCGCGGCGGGGATCGGCTGGTGCTGGGTGTCGCCGCGGCGATTGAGGAAGCCTTTGCCGGCGACCCGCTGCGTTGCCGCCCGGTGCCGGATCTGGCGAAGCTCAAAGCCGCCAAGCCGGTGAAGGAA
>JBDKIR010000108.1:0-3879 GCA_039797035.1 Pseudomonadota bacterium
CTATGCATGCCAAGCTGATATTCGCGCGCAAGGTCACGGCAAGCGCACATGAAGACATCTGAACAATGATGCGGGATGGTGGGCGCCACCGCCACGCGAATATCCTTGCTGTTCCAGCGCCACGTAGCGATGGCTTCGCGCATGCCGGCCAAGGTTCTTTCCCAGGCGGGCAGGCGCATCTGGTCCACTCGGGCGCGGAGGCCATCAGGCAGGCTTTCGTAAAGGCCCGGAACCGCTTCATAAACGGTCTTGTCGGCAACCATGGGGGCGATGACGGCGCGCATGCCGATGCCCGCATAGGCTTCCGCTACCGCATCAAGCCCATCCTTGGTGGGCAGCGGAAATTCCGCATAAAGATCATAGGCAGCGGTGCAACCCTTCAGCACCATTTCCGCCGCGACAATCTGCGTGGTGAGCTTCTTGTCCTGCAATGAACGATTGCCACCAATCCAAGGTGCGGCGGCCAAAAGCAATTCAAGCGTCCATTTATCCGCCTGACCACGCGCAAGGCCGCCATGGCCATGCGTATGCGCGTTGATCAGGCCGGGGTGAATGATATAGCAGCTGCCATCGATTACCTTGGCGTCCGCAGGCGCTTCCAACCCATGACCGACAGCCAGGATGATGCCATTCTTGATCAGCACATCTGTCGGATCCGCGCGCCGGCGCTTCGTATCAGCCAGCAAGGCATCGCGGATGATCAGCATCCCATTTTCAACTTCGGCCATGATACCCCCAAATTTAAAGGTTGGCGCCGCGCAGGGCCGCGATGACCGCCTCCGTCACCTGATCTGTCGTTGCTTTGCCGCCGAGATCTGGGGGCAGCACGTCACCGCGCCCGGTCACCACTTCCACCGCCCGCATCAGCTGCGCCGCTGATGTCGGTTCCCCCAGATGTTCCAGCATCATCGCCGCTGTCCAGAAGGCGCCGAGCGGATTGGCAATGCCTTTCCCGGTAATATCGAAGGCGGAGCCATGAATGGGTTCAAACATGGAAGGCCGCTTGCGAGAGGGGTCGATATTGCCCGTGGCCCCAATCCCCAAAGACCCGGCAAGGGCCGAGGCAAGATCGGACAGGATATCGGCGTGCAGATTGCTGGCCACCACCGTATCCACGCTGCCCGGCTTCATCACCATGCGCGCCGTCATCGCATCCACCAGCATCTTATCGACGGTGAGTTCCGGATATTGCGCCGTGATTTCGGCGCAAACCTCATCCCACATCACCATGCCATGGCGCTGCGCGTTTGATTTGGTCACCACGGTCAGCAGCTTGCGTGGGCGCGACATGGCCACTTCACAGGCATGGCGACAAATGCGTGCCACCCCTTCGCGGGTGAAGACTGCGACATCCATGGCAACTTCGATGGGCAGCCCACGATGCGCGCGCCCACCCACACCGGCATATTCACCTTCACTGTTTTCGCGGACGATCACCCAATCAATCTGCTCGCCCAGATCCGGGCGGAGTGGCCCTTTGATGCCAGGCAGCAGGCGTGTCGGGCGGACATTCGCGTATTGGTCAAAGCCCTGGCAGATCGCCAGGCGCAATTCCCATAGCGTCACGTGATCAGGGATATCAGGCGCTCCGACGGCGCCAAAAAAGATCGCATCAAAGCCTTCCAATTGCTTCAGGCCATCTTGCGGCATCATGCGCCCGGTGCGGCGATAATAATCGCTGCCCCAATCGAAATCCTGAAAGCTCAGGCTGAAATTGCCATTCTTTTCGGCGACGGCCTTCAAAACACGGCAGCCGGCATTGATGACATCTGGCCCAATGCCGTCCCCGCCCATGGCGGCGATACGATAGTTCTTCATGGGATATTCCTTTTCACTTATCGCCGCAGGCGAAGATTAAGGCCGCGTGCGATCCACGCAGCTTCGATGATATCCAGATTTGTCTCGCCGGAAGGATTGGCCTTGCTTGGGCGGGATGCCAGCCCAGGTTCGGCTTGAATGCGCCATAGGCCCATCAAGCGCCGTAATTCCTCAAGCGGGGTTGCGTGATCATCAACACGCAGATTGATGTCCGGAAAATCTTCAGTGGTCGTCACCACCAGCGCCGCTGATTGCCGACCACGCTTATCCCCACCCGCAGCCTGCCCGGCATCAAGCGCGGTGAGGAGGCGTTCGGGCAGGGGGAGGCTGGCTTGGGCCTTGAAGCTATCAAAACTCGCCTGAATAACATTACCATTGGCAAGCATATTGCCGGCTACGCTGAAACCATCACCTGACAAATGGCCGCACCATTCAACGCAATTATCGCCCGTCCAGGCTGCGTTACGGCCCAAGCGATCTACCGCATGGATCTGCCGTAATCCTTTACCTTCATCACCGACCAGGGCCGCTTCAATTGCCTTCGCCGGCGAAAGGCCGCGTTCCAGCCCTTGCAGCACGGCGGGGCCAAGACAGCGGTTACTCATGGATTGGGTGCTGACCGCACCAACGCCGGATTTCAGGAAAGGGCAGGTGGCGCCTACCGCAAGATTGCAGGTGGTAACGGCGACAGCGAAGGCACCCGAAGCAGGGTCATGCGCAACAATGGACCAGGTCATTTGGCGAAAACCCCTGTGCAGAGCGGAAAAAGGAAGGTTACCCATGGGCAGTGCTTGCGGGAAGCCCTTGGCATGCCAAAATGGGGCGCTTGGGAGGAACTCTTGATGCAATTTTCCATCACTCGGCGCGGTCTTGCCGGCGCTGGCTTGGCCTTGGGCCTTTCATCGAAGCTGCATGCCCAGGGCGCCTGGCCTGATCGGCCTGTTCGTCTGATTGTGCCCTTCGGTGCTGGTGGGGCGGTTGATACGCTATCACGCCTTGTGGCCAATCATTTCGCGGCGCATGCGAATGGCCAGACGATGGTGGTGGAAAATCGCTCAGGCGCTGGCGGGGCCATTGCGGGGGCCTTCACCGCCCAAAGCCGGCCTGATGGCTATACGCTGATGATGGCCGATGTCGGCGCCAATTGTATTGGCAAGGAATTGCAGCCTTCCTTGAATTATGACCCGCTGCGGGCCTTCACGCCTATTTCCCATCTGGTCAATTTGCCCATTGCGGTGATCGTGCCGGCTTCATTGCCCGTGCAGAATCTGCAGGAGTTGATTGCCCGCGCGAAGGCGCGGCCGGATGGTATTCAATACGCCTCCCCAGGCGTTGGGCATGTCAGCCATTTGGCGGCGGAATTGCTGGCGCGCAGGGCCGGCGTGAAACTCACCGCCGTGCATTATCGCAGCGGCGCGGATGTGATGCGCAGCCTGATCCAGGGTGAGACTGAGTTCTCCATCCCCTCCGTCTCCACGGCTTTGCCCTTCATTCGCGAAGGCCGCGTGCGGGCCATTGCCATTGGAACGCCAGCGCCGGTTGCGGCATTGCCGGGTGTGCCTTCGGTCGCGTCGCTCTTCCCGGGGTTTGAAGCGGCGACCTGGCACGGAATTGTGGGCCCGGCCGGAATGCCTGAGGATGTGGTCGCTGCGGCAAGCCGCGTTTTCCGGACCGTCATGAATATGCCGGAGGTGAAGGAAACCACGCAGCGTGTGCAGGCGGCGGATGTCATCGCGAGTAGCCCCGCCGAATTCGCCGCGCTGATTGCGCGTGATCACGCCAAATGGACGCCAGTGATCCGCGAAGGAAATATCCGCGCCGAGTAATACCCGGCGCGGCAGGCCGCATCAGCAGCCAAGCTGATCGGCCAAATCCTCAAAGCTGGTGGCGATAACGCCCCAGGCTTCTTCGGCCTTCGTATCCGTTGCCTGATCCACACCATGTTCATGGGGGCGGAGCACGAAGGCCGTAGCCAAACCGCAGCGGCGCGCGGCGGCCAGGTCATTATTATGGGCCGCGACCAGCGCTACTTCATCCGGCGCCAAACCCAGAATATCGCAG
>JBDKIR010000109.1:0-4401 GCA_039797035.1 Pseudomonadota bacterium
GCCGCCGCACAAAAGCCACCAGAACGCCACCCCCCAGCAGGAGCAACAGGCAGATGATCAGCGGCGCATAGCCCGCCCCACCTTCGGCCACCATCACCGTCACACCACCCAAGGCGGAAAGCCCAGCCCCGGCGCCCGTCAGCAGGCGCAAGGCGGGCGCGGCCAGTTCCAGCAAATAGCCGGGCAAAAGGCCAAAAAGCACCGTCAGCAGCGCAGGCATGATGAGCGCGGCGCGCGCCATGCCCCCCAATTCCCCCGCCCCGGCCGCACGCGGGCTGCGCGGCCGGCCCAGAAAGACCAGCCCGTAAAAGCGCAGCATGGCCGCCGCCGCCAGCGCCGCCGCCAAGGCCGCAAGGGCAGTCGCCGCCGCGGCGCCGATCTGAAAACTCAACTCCCCAACGCGCCAGGCGGCGATCAAGGCCTGCAATAGCAGCCATTCAGAGGCAAAACCCGAAAGCGGCGGCAAGGAAGCCGCAGCCGCCATGCCCACCAGCATCACCCCCGCCGTCCAGGGCATGGCCTGGATCAGGCCGCCCAGGCGGTCCATGCGGCGTGACAGGGCGCCGTGCAGCACCTCCCCCGCGCCGAGGAAGAGCAGGGTCTTGAACATGGCGTGGTTCAGCGCATGCAACAGCGCCCCCCCGGCCGCCACCGCCGCCAAGGCACCAAGATCCGCAGCGCGAAATGCCAGGGCCAGGCCAAAACCCATCGTAATCAGGCCGATATTTTCGATGGTGGAACAGGCGAGCAGGGTTTTGGTGTCTTCCTCCAACGCTGCGCGCAAGGCGCCAATCACCGCCGAAGCCACCCCGAAAACGACCAGCAAAGCCCCCCAGAACAGCGGTTGCCCCGGCCCCGCCAAATCAAAAACCACGCGCGCCAGGACATAAAGCGCCATTTTTGTCATGGCCCCGGACATCAGGGCGCTGACATGGCTGGGCGCGGCGGGATGGGCCAAGGGCAGCCAGACATGCAAGGGCGCCAAACCGGCCTTGGATCCGGCACCGATCAGCACCAACGCCAAAATCGCCCCGGCGCGCAGCCCCTCCGGCGGTGCCGCGCGCAAGGCTTCAAACCCCGCGCCCGCGGAAGCACCCCAGGCGAGCAGACCAAAACACAGCATGAGCGCAAGCCCGCCCAGCGCCGCGAAGCCCAGATAGACCCGCGCCGCGCGCTGGTTTTCTTCCTGGTGATGGTCATGCGCCACCAAAACCCAGGACGCGAAGGACATGAGTTCAAAGCCCAGGATCAGCGTAAAACCATCGGCGGCGAGCAGCGTCAGCGCCATGCCGGCCAAAAAAAGCGGATAGGGCACCAAACGCCGCGGCGCCTCGGCCCCTTTCGCATGACCAAAGGCAAAAGCCGAAGCGGCGATGCCAGCCAGCCCCAGGATCAGCAAAAACCAGGCCGATAGCGCATCCAGCGCCAGGCGCGCCGGTCCCCAAGGGGGGCCGATGGGCAAGGTCAGGGCAGCCGCTGGGCTGAGCAAACCCAGCACCGCCGCGCCGGTGAAGACCAGACACGCCGCCATAGAGCCCGCAAAGACCAGGCGCACCCCAAGGCCAGCACGCGCCAATAAGGGCGCGGCCAGCGCCAAAAGCGCCAGCAGCACCAGGGTCCATGCCAGCAGTGTCAGCACGACAACAAAGCCAAGCGAGTCATGTGGAAAAGGTTACGCCCACAATTGCCCATAGGGCCAGCCCGCAACCGAGGTAAAATCGTTACACTAACGATTTTACAGCATGGCCAGTGGCTTTTTCCGCTGCGGTGGCGGGAAGGCCGCATCCAATGCCGCCAGATCTTCCGCAGTCAGGCTGATCTCCCGCACTGCCGCGTTTTCGCGCAGATGGGCAAGGGTCGCGGCCTTGGGGATGCTGACCACGCCGGGGTGGCGCAGCGTCCAGGCAATGGCGATTTGCGCGGGGCTTCTGCCATGCCGCGCGGCCACCGCCGCAAGCGCCGGATGGCGCAGCATCCGCCCGCCCTGACCCGCAGGAGAATAGGCCATCACCGGCATGGCACGCCCAGCGCAAAAGGGCAGCAGGTCAAATTCAATGCCGCGATACTCAAGGCTGTAGAGCACCTGGTCCGTCGCGCAATCCGCCAAGGCCGGGCCCAATTCTTCAAGATCATCGACATCCAGATTGGACACACCCCAGCGCCGGATCTTGCCCGCCTGGCGCAGCGCTTCAAACCCCGCCACGGTTTCGGCAAGCGGCACGGCACCACGCCAATGCAGCAGATAAAGATCGATGCTGTCGATGCGCATCCGCTTCAGGCTGCGTTCGCAGGCAGCAACCACCCCGCGGCGTGACGCATTATGCGGATAAACCTTGGAGACGATGAAAACCCCATCGCGCCGACCGGCGATGGCATCGCCCACCACTTCCTCGGCCCCGCCTTCGCCATACATCTCGGCCGTGTCGATCAATGACATGCCAAGATCGAGCCCCGCACGCAGCGCATCGGCTTCCGCCGCGCGCTTGGTGCGATCTTCCCCCATGCCCCAGGTTCCTTGCCCAAGGCGCGGTATGGCGAAGCCGGGTGCCATATCAGGGAATGGTATAGCCGCGGGCCTTGCCGATGCTGTCATTCCACACCCGCGCGCAATCCGCCCAGACGCGGTTGCAGCTATCGCGGAAGCTGGGCAGCACCACGGCAGTCACGGCTTCACGCACGCGGCGTTCATCTTCCGCCGGCGGTGTCACCACCTGCACGTTGAATTTACGCGAGGTGCAGGAATCCTGACCCTGGAAACAGGCAAAGGCCTCATCACTCGCGCGGCGGGCCAAATCCCACATCTGCTTTTCCAGATCAGCAAAGGCACGCGTCAGCGCCGCCTGCTGTTCCGGGCTGAAGCGCCGCCAGGCTGCGAGCGACATGAAATGCCCCTGCACACCGGAAGCAAGCGATACCGGCAGGATGGTGCGAATCACTTCACCCCAATTCGCGGTATAGGCGGAAGTCGCCGACGTAATGCCGCATTCCACCGTGCCGCGCTGCAAGGCCTGATAGGTTTCGGAAAGCTGCAAGGTCACAGGCGTGGCGCCAAGGGATTGCAGCAGCGCCGACATGGTCGGCGTATAGGACCGCACCTTGAGCCCGCGCAGATCACCCATGGAGGCCACCGGGCGATTGCAGAAGAAGATCTGCGCACCGAAGGGCCACAGCGTCATGACCTTGGCATTGAAGCGTTCCTGCAGGCGGCGGTCCAAAGCCTCTCGCCCGCCAGCGATCGCCTGTTGCGTTTCTTCAAGGGTTGTGGAGACACCCATCAGATCGAGTGAATCGATGAAGGGCTCATCGCGGGCGGTCTGGCCGATCAGCACGCTCATGACATCAAAGGCGCCATTGCGGAGGTGACGCAGCGCATCCGGTGCGGCGGCGCCCACCTGATCCATCGGGTTGAAGGTGACCGCCAGGTTGATGCCCGTGGTCTGGCCAAGCGCCGAGAAGAAGGGCCGCTCAATGCCTTCAGTGTGCCGGTTGTTAGAGGTGAAATGTCCCGCAACGCGGAGCTGGATGGGGCTCTGCGCCAGAGCGGGGCTGGCCGCCAGGAAGGCACCAAAGGCGGCGCCGAGCAGGGAAAGGGGGGTACGCATGTTACGATCTCCCGTAAGGGCCGGCATGGTTCTTGCGAACCTTTGGGCCAGAAGCTTGCATTTTTGCCAAGGCGCGATCTCTGTGCAACACCGCGCGGGAAATGCCAAGCAACCATTGCGCCAAACCGCGCTGAACTGCCCCGAACAAGGTTCTGTCGCCCATGCCGACCCAAGACCCCAACCCCGTCAGCCGCTTTTTTGGTCCGCCTGCCCGGTTTCTCGCCATTCTATCCGGCTGGTGGATGATTGCCCTGTCCTGCCTGACGGTTGTGGAAATCCTGCTGCGCAAATTTTTCAGTATTTCATTGCAGGGGATCGATGAAATCGGCGGCTATACCACCGCCATCGTCTCCGCCTTCGGCTTCGCCTGTGCGCTGACCGTGAAATCCCATACCCGGGTGGATTTCCTGCTGGGGCGCATGCCCGCCTTGCTGCGCGCCGTGCTGAATGCGCTGGCCTATGGGCTGCTGGCGGCCATGGCAATCTATGGCGCCTGGCGCGGCTGGTCGGTGCTTGAAGAAAGCATCGAATTCCAGGCGCATGCCAATTCGCCGCTGCAAACGCCACTCTGGCTGCCGCAGGGCGCCTGGTTCATCGGGCTATTGCTGTTTGCAGTTTGCGCCGGCGCCATGGCCGCGCATGCCTTCTGGCTGCTGCTGTCTGACCGGGCAAAGCTCAATCTGTTTTACGGCCCGCTGACATTGGATGAGGAAATTGAAGCGGAAATGGGCACCGTCCTGGAACGGGAGACAAAAAAATCATGATCGGCGTCACTGAAGCGGGCATTGGCTTTCTGCTG
>JBDKIR010000110.1:0-6658 GCA_039797035.1 Pseudomonadota bacterium
AGATCAAGCCTGCCCCGAAGGGCGCTCAACTCCGCCCGTAAGTATCCTCAAAGCGCACGATATCATCCTCCCCCAAATAGGAGCCGGATTGGACTTCGATCAGCGTCAGGGGAATCTTGCCTGGGTTTTCCATGCGATGGACGCAGCCCAGCGGCAGATAGACGCTTTCATTCTCCCGCAGCATGATTTCCTCACCATCGCGCCTGACAATGGCCGTGCCGGAAACCACCACCCAATGCTCCGCGCGGTGGAAATGCTTTTGCAGGGAAAGCTTGGCGCCGGGACGGACTTCGATCTTCTTGACCTGGAAACGATCCCCCATGATCAGGCCTTCATAATGGCCCCAGGGGCGATAGGCGCGGCGATGTTCGGTCGCTTCCTTGGCGCCGCGCGCCTTCAGCCGATCCACCAGCTTCTTCACATCCTGCGCATGGTCGCGATGCATGGCGAGTACGGCATCATCCGTCACCACCACCACGGCATTCTCAAGCCCGATCACGCCAGTCAGGATGGTTTCGCTGCGCACATAGCAATTCTTCGCATCCACCAATTCCACCGGGCCAAGGGTCGCATTGCCCGCCGCGTCTTTTGGCTGAATTTCCCAAAGCGCGGCCCAGGAACCGATATCGGACCAGCCGATGGAAGCCGGCACCACGGCGGCTTTCTGCGTGCGCTCCATCACCGCGTAATCGATGCTGATCGCGGGGGTGGCGGCGAAGGATGTCGCTTCAAGCCGGATGAAATCCCCATCGCGCTGAGCGCCAGCCACGGCGGCCCTTACCCCCTTGAGCACTTCTGGCGCATGGGCTTCGAGTTCGGCGAGCATACTGGCGGCGGTGGCCACGAACATGCCGGAATTCCACAAATGCCGCCCGGTCTTGAGGAATTCGGCTGCCTTTGCAGCATCGGGCTTTTCCACAAAACGCGCAATGCGCTGCACCCCGGCACTGCCGGGCAAGGCATCGCCGGCTTCAATATAGCCATAGCCTGTCTCAGGCGCGGTGGGCTGCATGCCGAAGGTAACAATGGCCCCGGCGCTTGCGGCTGCGGCGGCCTTGGCAAGCGCGGCTTGCAGCGCGGCCACATCGCCAATCGCCGCATCAGCGGCCATGAACCAAAGCACGGCGCCGGGTGCGGTTTCCTCGGCCAGCAGCGCGGCGGCGGCAATCGCCGGGGCGCTATTGCGACCAACCGGTTCCAGCACAATGGCAGCGCCCTTGTCGCGCAATTGCTCGGCAACCAGGAAGCGGTGCGCTTCATTGCACACCACCATCGGCGGCAGGAAGCCACTGCCGGCACCCCGGGCGGCGGTTTCGGCCAGCATGGTCTTGTCGGAGGCAAGCGGCCAGAACTGCTTGGGGTAGCTTTCGCGCGATAGCGGCCAAAGCCTTGTGCCGGTACCACCGGACAGGATCACAGGCAGGATCGGGGGAGAATTGGCGTTCATGGGCAATCTTGGCTCCGCATTCTCAGCGGCTTACGGGGTAATCGGGGCAAAGCCAAGGCAAGAAGGGGGCAGGCGTTTCCCCGGCCGGGCTTCCAGTATAGGGTCCGGCGCCCCTTCAGCCTGAAAGTTGCTCAGCCGTGGATACCCTTGCTGCCCCAGCCATTCCCGAAGGCTTCGTGCCACGCCCTGCCGGCGGACCGTTTCTGGAACCGATCGGCCCGATCATGATCCGGCGGGACCATGGCCCACTTGCTTTTGGGCTGCGGATCGAAACCCGCCATTGCAACAGCAAGGGCATGGCCCATGGCGGCATGTTGGCGACTTTTGCCGATCTGGCGCTGGGGATTGGCGGCTTCAACCTGGCCGGGGTAACGGGGGTTTTCACCACCATCAGCCTGAATACGGATTATTTGGCGCCAGCGCTGCTGGGCACCTGGCTGCAATGTGAACCCGTGCTGCTGCGCAAGACCCGCACGCTGATCTTTTCCCAGGGGGTCTTTCTGGCCGATGGACGGCCGGTATTGCGGGCCAGCGGGGTGTTTGCCTTGCCGAAGGACCCGCCCCCTCAGCCTTCAGGCGCCTGATAAAGCCCCGCCGCATTTGCCGCCTGTTTTGCCAGCGCCACCATCAGCGCGAAATGCGGCATGGCTACGCCGAGATCCTGCCCCAACTGCAAGGGCGCGGTGAAAAGCGCGTCAATTTCCATCGGCCGGCCCAATTCCAGATCCTGCAGTATGGAAGGCTTATGCGCGGTTTCGCCAAAGCGGCGCATCCGCACTTCGCCCGGCACCTTCAGATCATGGCCAAGGGCGCGGGCGAGCGCCGAGCCTTCATCGGAAATCCTGACCCCGGCTTCGAATATCGCCGGGTCAGTAAGGGTGGCCTGCATATCCTGGCGAGAGAGCAGGCAAAGCGGCCCCACCACCATATTGCCCAGCAGCTTGCCCCAGATGCGATGGCGGATATTCGAAACCGCATCCGTCGGCATGCCGCCCGCACTCAGCAGTGCCGCCAAGGCTTGGGCGCGTGGCGAAACAGCGCCGTCGGGCTCCCCCAGATAAAGCTTCAGGTCGGCATGTTCTGAGGTAACGATGCCCGGGGCCACCACCGCGCTTGCGGCATAGATCACGCCGCCAATCGCCCGTTCCACCCCAATGGCGCGGCGCAGCGCATCATGCGGGTCCAGTACCGGCAGACGCTTGCCTTCCAGCGGGCCACCAATACCATCGAAATACCACCAGGGAATGCCATTCATGATGAAGGCAACCGGCGTGTCTGGCCCGAGCAGCGGCCCGATCCCTGCCGCCACCGCCGGCAAGGCGGGCGCCTTCACGGTGACCAGCACGGCATCCACCGGGCCGATTTCAGCGGCGTTTTCCGCCGCCTGCACGGGGTAGGTCTGATCGCCTTCCGCCGTGCGCAGCGTGATACCCCGCGCCTGCATCGCGGCCAGATGGGCGCCACGCGCAATCACGCTGACCTCAGCGCCTGCCGCCGCCAATCTTGCCGCCAAATGGGCGCCGATGGCGCCGGCGCCATAGACGCAAATGCGCTTCACGGTGCGTGGTCACGCAACTGCGCGCAGATCGAAGCACCGGCGGCGACAAGCTGTTCGACAATCCGCGCGCCATGCGCCGCATTGGCGCCACGCGGATCGGGCGCGGCGACGCCACCGGGCGCCACTTCCTCCACCCACATGGGCACGGCGAATTCCACTCCATGGGCGCGAATGGCACCAAAACCGGTTGGTGGCACGCCAAGATAAGGCCCGGTGCCTTCGCGCGCCCGCGCCGCTTCCGGGCGGCAGAGCTCCGGCTTCAGCGCCATGGTCACCGAAGCCACGGGGTCGCCGCCATGGCCGAAGGTGATGGGCTGCCCGCCCAATTCGCCATGCAGCTTGCCCGCTTCCCGCCAAAGATGCAGCGCGGGGATGATGACGCCATGGCGATGGCGCATGCTGCGCGCCGCCGCATCGGCAGGCGCGATGGTGCCAGCATGGCCATTGACGATCATGATGCGGCGCGTGCCGGTTTTGATGAAGGCTTCGGCCATTTCCTCGATCACGGCCGTCAGGGTTGCCACTGAAAGCGTGATGCCTCCCGCGACGCCGGCGAAGAAATCCTCACCGCCAAAGGGAATGGCGGGTGCAACCAAAGCATCTGCGCCCTTGGCATAGGCTGCAGCTGCGATGCGGCAGGCGATTTCTTCCGCCACCATGTAATCGCCCATCGGCAAGGCGGGGCCATGGGTTTCAAGGCTGCCCATGGGCAGGATGGCGACAGCGCCGGCGGCAAAGCGTGAGGCAACTTCAGGCGCGGTCAGTTCCGCGATGCGATGCGCGCTCATGCCAGCAGATCCAGCGCCGCGCGCGACAGCGCCTGCACACCAAGGCCAATGCTGCGTTCATCGGGTTGGTAGAAGGCGTTATGCAGCCGATCATCGCGCCCCGGCTGGCCAGAACCGATACGCAATTGGAAGGAAGGCGCCACAGCGGCGAATTCCGCGAAATCCTCAGCCCCCATGGAAGCTTCCCCTTCACTGATAACGTCACCCATTTGTCGGCGCACCGCAGCAATCACCGGATCCAGCACGCGATCATCATTCATGAGCGGCGGCACCTTGCGGACGTATTTCATCTCGGTCTTCACGCGCATGGACACGCCAATCCCTTCCGCGAGCCGTCGCAAGGCCGCTTCGGCGATATCGCGCGATTCATGATGCAGCGTGCGCACCGTGCCCTTCAGATGCACGCGTTCGGGGATGATGTTGTAGGTGGTGCCCCCCACGAATTGCCCGATGGTCACCACGGCCGGATGCAGCGGCTTGATTTCCCGGCTGACCACGGTTTGCGCTTCCTGCACAAAGGCGGCTGCGGCCACAATCGGGTCAATCGCCGCGTAAGGATGCGCGGCATGGCCGGATTTGCCCTGGATGATCAGGTCGAACCGGTCAGATGCCGCCAAGCAGGCGCCGCGCACATAGCCGAAACTGCCCACCGGCATATCCGGATGGTTATGGAAGCCAATGGCCATATCCACGCCATCCGCCGCGCCATCGGCGATCATGGCGGCAGCGCCTTCCAGCACTTCTTCTGCTGGTTGGAAGATCAACCGGACGGTCCCGGCAAGCTGCGGCGCCAGATCCTTCAGCACCGCCGCCACCCCCAAAAGGGTGGAGGTATGGATATCATGCCCGCAGGCATGCATTTGCCCAGCGATTTCGCTGGCAAAGGGCAGCGCCGTTTCCTCATGGATCGGCAGCGCATCCATATCGGCGCGGATCGCGAGTGTGGGGCCAGGGCGCCCGCCCTTGATTTCGGCCACCACGCCCGTCCGCCCCACGCCGGTACGCGGTGTCAGGCCCAGGCGGGAAAGCTCCGCGGCCACAATCCCGGCGGTGCGGGTTTCCTGGAAGGCGAGTTCCGGATGGGTGTGGATATCGCGGCGGATTTCAATCAGGCGCGGGGCAATGGCCTCGGTCGCTTCCCGGATGCGGGTTTCGGGGTCGTTTGACAGGCGATCGGCTGGCGACATGGCTCATCCTTTGAGAGCAAGATAGACCCTCATGATTGGCGCTGCCCCCCTGGCTGGCAAGCGCCATGATCGCGGGGCCTCCAGCGGGCCTGGCCCCTCCTGGTCTTGTCGATACCAAACCTTATCGCACGCGGCCCGCTGCCCCTTGAAGGGGCGCAGATTCCCGGGCTTTCCCGCGTTAAGCGCTTGAACAGGAACCCTCTTGCCGGGGGTTGCCGCGCATGCAATAGAATTAACCCCAATAAAAGGGGGCACGATGTCGGGAAACGTTACACGGCGTAGCGCTTTGATAGGCGTGGGTGGCGCAGGGCTATGGGCCCTTGATGCACGCAGCCAATCTGCTTGGCCGTCTCAATCCATTCGTCTTGTTGTTCCTTTTGCCCCTGGTGGTACCACTGATCTCGTGGCGCGCCTTGTTGGCGCTGGGCTGCAGGAACGTTTGGGCGTTTCCATCGTGGTGGAAAACCGGGCCGGGGCGGGCGCCACGCTGGGCAGTGAAACCGTGGCCCGGGCCGCCCCTGATGGGTACACCTTGGTCATGTCCAATATCGCGAGCCATGGGATCAGCCCGGCCGTCTATGGCGCGCGCGTGCGCTATGATGCGGTGAAGGATTTCGCGCATATCGCTTTGGTGGTCAGCAATCCGACAGTTTGGGTCGCTAATCCGCGTTCCGGTATTCGCACGCTTGCGGATGTTGCCGCACGGGCCAAGGCCGCTGGCGGATTGCAGGTGGCGACATCTGGGGCGGGATCATCCAATCATTTGGTTGTAGTACAGATGAGCCGCTTGGTCGGAACGGAAATCACCCATGTGCCCTTCCGTGGGGCGGGTCCGGCGATGCAGGCGGTGATTGCGGGCCAGGTGCCGATGATGTCTGACAGCCTGCCTTCCGCGGCTGCGCACATCAAGCAGGGATCGGTGGTTGCTGTTGCCATGTGTTCGGCAAACCGCCACCCCTCCTTCCCGGATGTGCCTACCTTCAAGGAACAAGGCTTCCCGCTGGAATCGGATTCCTGGTTTGGCCTTTCGGCCCCGGCGGGGACGCCCGCGCCAATTGTGGAAAGGCTGAACCGCGAGGTGAGGGCGCTTTTGGCAACAGCTGAAATTCGCGCCCGCTTTGAGGAATTGGGGGGCACGCCGGGTGATCTCTCAGCGGCAGATTACAATAGCTTCATCGCGCGGGAAGTGGCCAAATGGGCACCACTAGTGCAGTCTGCTGGCGCGACAGCGGATTGAGTATATCGCAACAGTGGCCGAAGGGCCTGGGGGCAAATTGGGCCGGCAAGGCCCAAAAGGGTGGATGGCAAGGATGAAACTTAATACGAAAGACTTGATCTCGGCGGGGTTATTGATCGGCCTTGCTGTCATTGGGCTTTGGCTCAATGGCGATCATAACCTTGGCACGGCACGCCGTATGGGCCCAGGCTATATGCCTATGCTCGTTTTCTGGCTGCAAATTGGGCTCGGATCACTCGTTCTCTTCTTCGGTCTCTTCAATGGGCCTGATCCGTTGGATGACTGGTCCAAGGCCGAAATCGGCTTTTTGATCGGCGGCGCGGCGGCGGGTGTCGCAGCGGGCATGATTGCCGCCAAGATCCCTGGGTTCCCTTCCTCTGGCTGGAATTCACTGGGTATCGGGCTTTTTGTCGGCTGTTTGGTCTGCGCTGTCCCGCCCGG
>JBDKIR010000111.1:0-2746 GCA_039797035.1 Pseudomonadota bacterium
CGCCCAATTCCGCGCTCTACGAACCCGGCACGGGACGCTCTGTCTTTGCCGGCCTGCAATATCGCTTCTGAGGGAAGGGTTCGCATCATGAAGAAACCGTTTTTTCTTGCGGCACTTCTGCTGGCCACGCCGGTGGCAGCGCATGTCACCATTGACCCGCCCCAGGCCCAGGCCAATGGCTATTTGCGCGCGGCGTTTCGTGTGCCGCATGGCTGCGGCCAGCAGGCCACCATCCGCGTAACGGTGACGCTGCCGGAAGGCACAACCACCGCGCGGCCCATGCCCAAGGCCGGCTGGCGCATCGCCATCACCCGCCAACCACTCGCCACCCCGGTTTCCGATGGCCATGGCGGCATGATCACAGAAGCGATCACCCAGATCATCTGGGAAGGCGGCCCGCTGCCCAATGAACATTACGATGAATTCGTCATCATGTTCCGCACGCCGAACCGCCCGGATGAAACCATCTGGCTACCCACCGTGCAGCATTGCGATGGCGGCGGCATCGCCGCCTGGACTGAAATCCCCGAAGCCGGGCGGCGGATCACCGATTACCGCTTCCCCGCGCCATCGCTCCGCCTGATCCCAGCCCGCCTTGCCGGAGGCCATTGACCCATGAAGGCCATAACGAAATCTGTAGCGCTCGCTGCCCTGCTGCTTCTGGCACCGCCATTGGCGCGTGCCTGTGATATGGAAGCGATCAATGCGGAAATGACCACGATCTGCCGAGGTGCCCTGAACCCCACCCGCGCTGCGGCCGAGGCCCTGCTGGGCCAATTGCCCGCGGCGGAAAAAGCCGCCCTGGTGGCGGCCCTGACCCGCGCTGGCGATGCCTGCGAAACCGGCGACCCCGCCCAAGGGGCGCGCGAAGCCGCTGGCATTATGCGCCTGGTTGGTCACCTCGAAGCCCGGCTCGGCTTGGCGCCGCCGCCCATCACGCTGCAAAGGCTGGGCGGCATTGCCCCTGCACCGCGCGGCTGAAGCCCCTGAAAAGAAGGAGAAACCCATGTCCCATGTGAACCGCCGCGCCCTGGGCGCGCTTATTCTTGGCCTGCCCGCCAGCGCCGCGCTCGCGCAGCAGGATGTCACGGCCGGCGATATCCTGGTTGGGCGCCCCTGGACCCGCGCTGCCGGGGCCAATGCCAATGGCGCGGGCTTCCTGACGCTCCGCAATAACGGCGCGGCGCCTGATCGGCTGGTCTCGGCCGCCAGCCCGGCCGCCCGCGTGGTGGAACTCCATACCCATATCCGGGAAGGCGACGTCATGCGCATGCGCCCGGTCGGGGATATCCCTGTCCCGCCGGGCCAGACCGTGCAGCTTCGCCCCGGCGGGCTGCATATCATGCTGATCGGGCTGAATGAGCCGCTCCGCCAGGGGGCCAGCGTGCCGCTGACCCTGAGGTTCGAACGGGCCGGGGAAGTGCAGGTGATGCTGAGTGTTGAGGCGGCCGGGGCGCGCGGTCACGCGCATTGATCGGCGGGGGGCAAGCCTTGGCCCCTTCTTGAAGCCTTCGCTTGCCTTTGGCCCCCTTTCGGGCCAAAGAACCCCTCGATCCTTCACTCCTGATTCTGCATGGAGGGCCTCGCATGGCCTCGTCCTTCGACCGTATCGCCGATATCATCGCTGAAAACAGCGAAGTCCCGCGGGATAAGATCCTGCCCGATAGCCATGTGATCAATGATCTTGGCATTGATAGCCTGGACTTCCTGGATATCGTCTTCGCCATTGACAAGGCCTTCGGCATCAAGGTGCCGGTGGAAGCCTGGACGCAGGAAGTGAATGCGGGCAATGCGCCGGCGGAAAAATACTTCGTCATGAAGAACTTGGCCGAGCGTGTGGATGAGCTGGTCGCGGCCAAGGCCGGCTGACCGCATTCCCAAGCCACGCGCCGCCGAAACCACGGATCCCTGACGCGATGCGCCTGGAATATTTCCAGATGATAGATCGGGTGGCAGCGCGCGAAGGCGATGCCATCATTGTGGAAAGCCGCATCCCGGATGCTTCCCCGGTGTTTGAAGGGCATTTCCCCGGCCATCCGCTGATGCCTGGTGTGCTGTTGGTGGAAACCATGGCGCAGGCTTCCGGCTGGCTGCTGCTGGATCTGATGGGCTTTGCGCGCATGCCCTTTCTGATGGCGGTGAAGGAAGCGAAGTTCCGCAGCTTCATCGGCCCCGGCACGGCGGTGCGGGTACATGCCAAGCGCCTGCATGATGGCTCGGGCTTTGCGGTGACCGAGGCGCGGATCGAAGCCGATGGCAAGCGCATCACCGATGCGGAACTGACCTTCCGCATCATGGATTACCCCGCGCCGGAATTGGCGGATGCCATGCGCGGGCGGGGCCGGGAATTGGGGCTGCTATGACAAGGCGCGATGTCGTCATTACCGGGATTGGTTTGGTTTCCTCCTTGGGTGAGGGGCCTGAGGCGCATTGGGAAGCTTTGACCCAGGGCGCCAAGCCTGTGGTGGATGCGACAAGCTTCGCGCCCTTCCCGGTGCATCCGTTGCCGGCACTCAGCCTTGATGCGCAAATCCCGAAAAAGGGTGATCAGCGCCAGATGGAACCCTGGCAGCGGCTTGGCACCTATGCCGCCGGGCTTGCGATTGACCATGCCGGGGCGCGCGGCCTTGTTGCCGATATGCATCTGGTGGTGGCCGCCGGCGGCGGCGAACGCGATATCGCGGTGGATGAGGCAATGACGGCCGCACTCACAGGCGCCACGCCGGAAACCTCCGGTGCGCTGCTC
>JBDKIR010000112.1:0-8199 GCA_039797035.1 Pseudomonadota bacterium
TCGGTCAATCCCGGCAATTACCTGGAACGGCATTTGCGCAAGGTGATTGGCGAGATTGAAGGCCGCGGCGCGGTGGAATTGGTCGCGATTGGCATCGGCCATGATGTGACGCGCTATTATCGCCGTGCGGTGACCATTGTGGATGCCGAAGAACTGGGCGGCACCATGATGAAGAAGCTCGCCGAATTGTTTGATGAGGATGCGGCGGAAGCCTGGCAGCGGAGTGCGTCTGAGCGTTCCGCCATGGTGGCCTGACGCGCTGAACCAAAACATGCGGCCGGCGCCCGCAGTATCGCGCCGCGCCCTGCTTGCTGCCTGTCTCGCGGCAAGCGCTGCGCCAGCCTTGGCGCAAAATGCCGCGCAGCCTTTTGCGCTGCCGGATATCCCAGGGCCGCTCGGGCCCTTGGGCGGGTTGGTGATTGACCCGAAGGCCTTGGGCGGTGGCGGTTTTTCCGGCGCGCATCTGGCACCCGACCTTACCCTGACCCTGATCAGTGATCGCGGCCATTGGGCCGAAGCGCGGCTTTTGCTGGATGGGCTGACGCCAATGAGCCTGCACCCGCTGCGTCATGGGCCTTTGCGCGATGAAGCGGGGCGCCCATTGCCGCGCGGTTTCACCGGCGATGCGGAAGCCCTGACCCGCCGCGCGGATGGCACCTGGCTGGTCGCCTTTGAACGGCGGCATCGTATCCGCGCCTATCGCCGGCTGGATGGGCCGGGCGCTTATGTTGAAGCACCCGCCAGGCTTGCCGAAGCGCCCATGAATGGCGGGCTGGAAAGTCTGGCCGTGCTGCCTGATGGCCGGCTTTTCGCCATTGCGGAGGCCTTCGCCCCGCCCAACCGCCCCGAATTGCGCCATGCCTGGGTCGGCACGCCTGGGCGCTGGACGCCGGTTTATTGGCAGCCCACGCCCGGCTTTCAGCCCACCGATGCGGCTTTCCTGCCCGATGGCAGCGCCTTGGTGCTGGAACGCCGCTTCAGCCTTTTTGGCGGTTTTTCCGCGCGCCTGGTACGCGCGCCTTCCGATGCCTTCCGCAATGCACGCGAAGATGCCGTGCTGAAAGGGGAGGCGATGCTGACGCTGGATGACGCGCCACTGCCGGCAGAAAATTGGGAAGGCGTTGCGGTGACACGCTTTGGGCGCGAAACACTGGTGGCGCTGATCTCCGATGACAATGAAAGCCCGTTGCAGCGAAGCCTGTTATTGCTATTCGCGTTGCGCGGCTGAAAAAAAACCAGCCGGATGCTGCCACCCGGCCGGCATTTTCGTTCATTGCAGAAGACTGCCGGTTTAGCCCGGCCGCTTCCACCAGCCCTGCCGCTTGGGCCGGGCAACCTCGGCCCCATCGCCCAGCACCACCGGCTGAATCGCTGGCCCGATCACGGGTTCGGCCTTTTCCGGCTGAGGCGCGGGGGCAGGCTCAGCAGCCACCGGTACAGGCGCGGGTTCGGCTGCGGGCGGTTCAACCGGGGCAGGCGCTTCCACCACCGGCGCGGCTTCCACGACCGCTGGCGCGACCTCAGCCACCGGGGCAGGTTCTGGCGCCGGTTCCGGTGCCGGCGGTGCGGCGGGGGCAATGCGGCGCGCGGTTGCGGCGGCGCGTTCCGCCGCTTCCTCGGCTGCTGCCATGGCAGCAAAGACATCATCGATCTGCCCGGCAAAGGGATCCGCCGGGGTCGGCCCGGTATAGCGCCGCGGCACTTCGGCCGCTTCGGCTGCGGGGGCCAGGCCCTCCTCAGCGGCGTTCTCCTGCGGCGTTTCGTCACGGCGACGGCGGCCACCACGGCGACCACGGCGGCGCGGGCGTTCTTCGCCTTCAGCCGGCGCTTCGGCGGCGGGGGCCTCAACCGGTTCGGCGGCCTCAACGATATCGGCTTGCGGCACCGGGGCTTCCTCCGCCACGACCGCTTCGGCTTGTTCGCCGTCGGCCTCGGCCTCACCCTCAGCTTCGGCGGCGCCGTCACCGCTTTGGGCGCCATCCTCGCGGCGCCCGCTGCCACCGCGCCGACGACGACGGCGACGGCGACGGCGCTCACCTTCCTCAGCGGTTTCCTCACGCGCCTCAGCGCGGGGGGTTTCGGCTTCCTCTTCCTCCGGCTCGGGCGCGATATCCTCGGGCTCGGGCGCATAATCCATGCGCAGCGCCGAAGGTGCGGCGGTCACGGCCATGGGTTCTGCGGCGCGCAATCTTTCGATCCGCAGCGCCGGGCCCATCAGCTTGTCATCGGGCTGGAAGAAAACACTCATGCCGAAGCGGGCTTCGATTTCAGAAAGCCGATCGCGCTTGCGATTGAGCAGCCAGAGCGCGACTTCCGTCCCGACATGCACATTGATTTCGGCGGCACGGCGCTTGGCGCCTTCTTCCTCAATCGCGCGGAGTACTTGCAGCGCGCTGCTTTCCACGCCGCGGATCGTGCCACGGCCCAGGCAATGCGGGCAGGTGATGAAGGTCTGTTCCGCGATGGAAGGGCGCAGACGCTGGCGGCTCATTTCCAGCAGGCCGAAATGGCTGATCCGCCCAACCTGGATGCGCGCGCGGTCATGGCGCAGCGCTTCCTTCAGGCGGCGTTCCACCATGGCGTTGTTCTTGTTCGACTCCATATCGATGAAGTCGATGACAATCAGCCCGGCCAGATCGCGCAGGCGCAATTGCCGTGCGATTTCTTCCGCCGCTTCCATATTGGTGCGCAGCGCCGTGTCTTCGATATGCCTGTCGCGCGTGGCGCGGCCGGAATTCACGTCAATCGCCACCAGCGCTTCGGTCTGGTTGATGACGATGTAGCCACCTGAACGCAGCTGCACCACCGGGGAATGCATCGCATCCAATTGGGCATCGACATTATGGCGTGCGAAAAGCGGCACGGAATCGCGGTGCATGCGCACCTTATTGGCATGCGATGGCATCAGCATGCGCATGAATTCACGCGCCTGCTGGAAGGCGCCATCGCCTTCCACCGTCACCTCATCAATGTCGCGGCCATAGACATCGCGAATGGACCGCTTGATGAGATCCGCTTCCTCGTAAATCAGGGCAGGCGCCGTCGAAGCCAGCGTCCTTTCGCGGATATTGTCCCAAAGTCGCAGCAGATATTCGCAATCACGCTGAATTTCCGGCTTGGGCCGTTGCGCGCCCGCCGTGCGCACGATCAGCGACATGCCCTGCGGCAATTGCAGATCATCCATCACTTCGCGCAGCCGCTTGCGATCCGCCGCTGAGGTGATTTTGCGCGAAACGCCACCACCGCGCGGCGAATTCGGCATCAGCACGCTGAAACGCCCGGCAAGTGACATATAGGTGGTCAAGGCCGCGCCTTTGCCGCCGCGTTCTTCCTTCACCACCTGCACCAGAATGATCTGGCGGCGGCGAATCACTTCCTGGATTTTGTAATGGCGCATGAAGCGCGGCGGGATGCGGCGCTCACGGCGTTCTTCTTCGGTCTCGGCCGGGCCTTCACCGCCAATCGTCTCAGGCGGGGGCTGATCTTCGGGCGGCAATTCCTCAACCCGGCCCAGATCCGCCACGCCCTCAGCCTCGGTAGGCTCCTGCGTGTCGGGGGCGGCGCTGCGGGTTTCCGTCACAATGTCCAAAGCCTGGGCGACATCTGGTGCGGCTTCCGCGGGCGGCGCTTCCGGCGCTGCGGCAGCCTCATCAGGGCTAGGCATTTCCGCTGCTGGCGCGGCCTCAACCGCAGCAGATTCCTCGCTGGTGGCGGCAGGGGCGGGTGCCTCGCCCTCGGCGGCGCCGGCCTTGGCCTCATCGCCCGGGGTCCAGGTTTCAGCACCTTCGCCATTCCAGGCGGCGCGATCCATCGCCGATTCCGGCGGCAGATCCGCTTCTTCTTCCGCGCGCGCTTCTTCGGCCTGCATATCAAGCAGGCGCTGACGATCCGCGACGGGGATTTGATAATAATCAGGATGAATTTCGCCAAAGGCGAGGAAGCCGTGGCGATTGCCGCCATATTCCACGAAAGCCGCTTGCAGGCTGGGTTCCACCCGCACCACTTTGGCGAGGTAGATATTGCCCTTCAGTGCGCGGCGTTGCGCGGTTTCAAGGTCGAATTCCTCAAGGCGATTGCCATCCATTACCACGACCCGTGTTTCTTCGGGGTGGGATGCATCGATCAGCATACGCTTGGTCATAGGTTAGTGCTCCGCACCGGGGCGCAGAGGCGCCGGTGCATGTCGTGACAAGGCCCAAGTGAGACTGGAAGCGCGGTGTGGCGTGCCTTGGCATGCGACAGCGAACAACCTCACTCGGTGAGCCCGGCGCCAGCAAAGGCGCGGCGGGCCCTGGGTGGGCGCACCTGGATCCTGCCCCGGGAACCCTTGGACCATCGTGCGAGGACGGTCACAGGCGCAGCTGGGACGGCAGGCGCTACGCAGGGCCAAGCCGAAAAGGGTCAAGGCTATCGCGCATCGCAGTCCGCGCCGGCGAGAATGGAAGGCCGTAGCCCGGCGAAGTGACGGTGCCTGCGCCTTCGGGCGCGGCACCAGGCCGGGGTCCTGAGCTTCGCGGGGCGCCATACCCCTTGGGGGCTCCATGCGCCTGGCGATGCCGCCAAGAATTCCCGCCCGCAGCGGATACCGCCGGGGCGCCTCACCCTAATCGCTGGTGATCGCAACCACAAGGGCAAGTTGATGTGATAATGGGTGACATGTGCCGCAAGACTGGGATATGCCGTTAGCCGATCAGTACGGTTAGCATGAAGCAAAATTTGCACATGGTAATAGGGCGCCGAGCCCTGGCAGGTTTGGGTGTCCTCATCGCCAGCGGCACGGGCCAGGCCTGGGGCGCAGGCGGCCTGCCCAGCGCCAGGCTCCAGGCCACGGGGCGGGGTGCTACGCTCAGCCTGGCACTTGAAGGCCCACTGGAATGGCACTGGCAGGCGGCGGAGGCGCCGCTGCGGCTCATGCTCGTGCTGCAACCGGCGCGCTGGCGCGGGCCAATAGAGCTTGGCCCGGCAGGCCCGATTACCGGCGGAGCGTTTGATGCGGCGACCGGTCGGCTGACACTCCGCCTGTCCCGCCCGGCCTTGCCACGGCTTGTATCGGCAGAAGCAGGGCGGCTGATTATCGCCATTACCCCGAGCACCGCCGAAGCCTTCGTCACCGCCAGCCAGCGGGCCGGGGGGGTCCTGGCCGGGCAAGTGCCGGCCTTGCCCCTGGTGGTGATTGATCCCGGCCATGGCGGGTTTGATCCCGGCGCCATCGGCGCCCGGGGTACCCAGGAAAAACGCATCACCCTCGCCGCGGCGCAGGCGTTGCGCCGGGCGCTGGAAGAAGGGGGCCAATGCCGGGTCGCGCTGACGCGCACCCGCGATGAATTTCTGCCCCTGGCCGATCGCGTGGCCTTTGCCCGCAGCCATGACGCCGCGCTGTTGGTGTCACTCCATGCGGATTCAGCGCCGGGGGCGCGTGGCGCCAGCGTTTACACCCTGGCCGAGACCGCGAGCGACCCTTTATCCGAAGCGCTGGCGCGGCGCGAGAATGACGCGGATTTGGCCGGTGGCTTGGCGCTGCCTTCCGTGCCGAGCGACGTGCAGGCCATTCTCTTGAGCCTGATGCGTCAGGAAACGCGCCTGGATGCCACGCGCTTTGCCCGTACCGCAGTTCGGGAATTGGCCCATGCCACGCCGATTTTGCCCAATCCACAGCGTGAGGCCGGGTTTATCGTCTTGAAAGCGCCGGAAATTCCCTCGGTCCTGGTGGAAATGGGCTTCCTGTCGGACGCGCGTGATGAAGCCGCATTGCGCAAACCCGAACATCGCACCCAGATTGCCGCCGCATTGGCCCGTGCAGTGGAAACATGGCTGGCATCCGTGCAGAGACCTTCTTCGCGCTGAAAAAAAACATATTTGTGATGTCGATCTTCCCCCCAAGCCATTATACCCAGCGACAATCATGACGATTCCGGAATTACGCGCCGATACCCCGCTGGACCCGAGCCGCATTGCGCCCGGGGCAGAGCCCCCGCGCGTGGAACCGCCGCCCCAGCCTGGCAAGCAGCCCCGGCGGCGGCGGAAATTCCGGCTGTTTCGTTGGCTGTTCAGCCTTGCGGTGGCACTGCTGCTGGCGGGCGGTATCGCCGCCTATGGCGCTTATCATCAGATCGCGCAGGATTTGCCGGATTACCGCTGGCTCGCGGAATATGAACCGCCGCAAATGAGCCGCATCTACGCCGCCGATAGCCGCCTGATGGCCGAATTGGCGCAGGAACGCCGCGTTTTCGTGCCGATTGAAGCCATTCCACGGCGCGTGCAGCAGGCCTTCATTTCCGCCGAGGATCAGCGCTTCCGCGAACATGTCGGGGTTGACCCGCTGGGTATCCTGCGCGCCCTGGTCACCGCCGTTGAACAATATGGCAGCGGGCGCCGAATGGGGGGCGCTTCCACCATTACCCAGCAAGTCGCCAAGAACATGCTGGTCGGGGCTGACCGATCCCTGATGCGCAAGGCGCGCGAAGCGATCCTGGCCCTCAGGATCGAAAAGACGCTGAGCAAAGACCGCATCCTGGAACTTTATTTGAACGAGATCTTCCTCGGCCAGCAGGCCTATGGCGTGGCGGCTGCGGCGCAGAATTACTTCAACAAGGGGCTTGATGAATTAACCCTGGCCGAGACCGCTTACCTTGCCGTGCTGCCCAAGGCGCCGAATAATTATCACCCGATCCGCCGCACTGAAGCCGCCAAGGCCAGGCGCGATTGGGTGATTGACCGCATGCTGGAAGACCGTGCGGTCACGGCGGAGGAAGCGCGCCTGGCCAAGGCGGAACCGCTGATGGCGCGCCCGACCCGCCGGCCGGATCAATTGCAGGTGGGCCAGCATTTCACCGAAGAAGTGCGGCGCGATTTGGTGCTGCGTTTTGGCGTTGAGCAGACCACCATGGGTGGCCTTGTGGTGCGCACCAGCCTTGATCCGGAAATCCAGACTGCGGCTGAACGCGCCCTGCGCGATGGGCTGATGAATTATGATCGGCGCCGTGGCGGCTGGCGCGGGCCCGTGGCGAAAATTGCCGCAGGCCCCACGGAATGGATGCCCGCCTTGGCGGAACAGCCACGCCCCCCTGGCGCCTTGGCCAATTGGCGCCTGGCGGTGGTGCTGGAAGTGAAGCCGCAGGAAGCGCGGCTTGGCTGGTTGGAGCGGCGCGATCCGCGCAACCCGCCGGAAGCGCAGCAAGGCACCTTGTATTTTGAGGATGTGCGGGGCTGGGCCAGACCCGTCTTGCCGGATCATCGGCTGGGCGCGGAACCGCGCCGCATGCAGGATGTTGTGAACCCCGGCGATGTGGTGCTGGTGGAACATGTTGCGGCGGAAGCCGCGACCCGCACCCGCCCCGCGCGGCCAGAACGCCTGTTGCTGCGCCAGATGCCGCAGGTTGAAGGCGCCGTCGTTGCCCTGGATCCGCAAAGCGGCCGCGTTTTGGCCATGGTTGGGGGGTGGGCTTTCGAACGTTCCTGGTTCAACCGCGCCACCCAGGCGCAGCGCCAGCCGGGGTCTTCCTTCAAGCCTTTCGTTTATATCGCCGCGCTTGAAAAAGGCATTCCACCCAATCAGGAAATCCCTGATGAACCGGTGGAAATCATGACCCCGCAAGGGTTGTGGAAGCCGCAAAACTACACGGTTGGATCCTTCAATGGCTGGGTCACCATGCGCAGCGCCATGGAACGCAGCCTTAATCTGGTGACGGTGCGGCTTGCGGATCATATCGGCATGGCGGCGGTTTCCGATGCGGCGCAACGCTTTGGCGTCATCAACAATATGCCGCGCTATTTGGCCATGTCGCTCGGCGCGGGCGAAACCACCGTGTTACGCATGGCCACAGGCTATGCCGCCTTCGTCAATGGCGGTTTCGCGGTGACGCCGACCCTGATCGATTCCGTGCAGGATCGGCGTGGGCGTGTGATCTGGCGCGCGGATCAGCGCGGCTGTGCCGATTGTCGCGGCCGGCCTGAAGGCGGCCCGCCAGTGCTTGAAACGCGTGAACGGCGCCAGGCGACAGACCCGATTTCGGCGTATCAAATGGTGAGCATTCTGGAAGGCGTGGTGCAGCGGGGCACGGCGGCCAATGCCATTGGCTCGCGCCTCGGCCGGCCCGTTGCCGGCAAAACCGGCACGACGGATGACTACAAGGATAATTGGTTTGTCGGCTTCACCCCCGATATCGTCGTCGCGGTCTGGGTTGGCTTTGATGAACCACG
>JBDKIR010000113.1:0-2712 GCA_039797035.1 Pseudomonadota bacterium
CAAGGAGGTCCGGTCCGGGCTTTCGCCGGGTTCGCCATCGGCATATTCGGCGAAGCGGAGTTCCATCCCGACCACAAGCCAGGGCGGCGTGGCATCCGGCGCAAGGCCAGGGGGCAGGCCAAGCCGGGTCTGCCCAACCACGGCGCCATTGAGGCGCAGCGTGCAGGGCCATTCAAAAATCAGCGGAATATCAGGCGGGCCATAGGCGCCGAGTGCGTCAGCAAGCGCGATGCTGGCGGCATGCAAGGCAAGCCTTGCGGCGGGCAGGCTTTCTTCCGGTTCCAGCACAATGGCGGCTTCCGCCCGCGCCCAGGACCGCACCCATACCAACGTGCCCGCGCCCTTTTCCGGGGCCAGCGCACAGGCCTGGCGCAGCGCATCACCACCTTCCCGAAGCGGAATGATCGGTGTGAAGACGCTTGGCAATGCGGGTAAATCCTCAACCACCCTTAGCCCCATCCCTCGTCAGCCTGTCTTGAGCGTCATATATGCGGCGCGCGGCAGACTTCACAGCCCGGGGTAGGGGAAACCATCATGTCTGAGGAAAAAGGGCGCATCGCCCTGGTGTGTAGCTGCGAAGACACCATGCTGCTGGATGGCAAGGCCTTGGCACGCGGCTGCGGCGCTGGCGTTGAAATCCGCGGCGCCGAGCAGCTTTGCCTAGCTCAGCTTGATCGCTTTGAAGCCGCGCTTGCCACTGGCCGGCCGCTCACCATCGCCTGCACTGCCCAGGCGCCGCTTTTCACCCAAGAAGCCGAGGCCGCCGGCGCCGCCACCCCGCTTTTCGTCAATATCCGGGAGACCGCCGGTTGGTCGGCCGAGGGCAAGCAGGCCGGGCCGAAAATGGCCGCGCTGATCGCCGCCGCCGCCGAGCCCATGCCGGAAATCCCATTGGTCAGCCTGGAAAGCGGCGGCATCGCCCTGGTGCTGGGCCGCGATGAGGTGGCCATCACCGCCGCCGCCCGCTTGCAGGACAAGCTGGATATCACCGTTTTGCTGACCGGCGATGTGCCGGTGGCGCCGACGCGTCAGGCGGCATTTCCGGTGATGCGCGGGCGGGCGCGTTCGGCCAGCGGTTATCTGGGCGCTTTTGAAGTGACCGTGGATGGCGCGGCGGCGCCGAGCCCCTCATCACGCGCCGCTTACGCTTGGGGCAAGGGCAAGGATGGCGCGATCAGCCGGGCGGATTTCATCCTGGATTTGACCGGCGCCGCGCCGCTATTCCCGGCGCATGAGGTACGGCAGGGGTATTTGCGCGCCGACCCCGCCGATGGCGCCGCACTGGAGCGCGCCATTGTTGCGGCGGGCGAGCTGGTCGGCAGTTTCGACAAGCCGCGTTTCGTGAGTTTCGACGGCAAGCTTTGCGCCCATGCGCGCAACAAGCGCGAAGGCTGCCGACGCTGCCTGGATCTTTGCCCGACTGGCGCGATTACGCCGGGCGTCGGTCCGCTCAAGGACCAGGTGGTGATCAGTGCGGAGATTTGCGCGGGCTGCGGCGCTTGTGCCGCCGTGTGCCCAACGGGTGCCGCGACCTATGCACTGCCGCCAACCCAGGCGCTGCTGCGGCGGCTCCGGCGTTTGCTGCTGACCTATGCCGATGCGGGCGGTGAGGCGCCGGTGGTGCTTTTCCATGACGAGGCCCATGGCGAGGCTTTGATTGATGCCCTCGCCCGGCATGGCGATGGCTTGCCGGCGCGGGTGCTGCCGCTGCGCGTCAATGAGGTTTCATCGCTGGATTTGGCGGTTTTCGCCGGTGCCTTTGCCTGGGGCGCGGCGGCGGTGCGGCTGCTGGCACCTGCCAGGCGCGGGCATGGCGTGGAGGGCGTGCTGCGCAACATTGATTACACGGCGGCGGTGCTGGAAGGGCTGGGGCTTGCTGGCCTCGTACCGCGTGCTGCGCTGCTGGAAACCGATGACCCATTCTCATTGGGTGAGGCTTTGGCCGCCCTGCCCCGCATGGCGCCTGGCTTTGCGCCCGCGCGGTTCGAGGCTTTGGGCAGCCCGCGCGAGATGGCGCAGCAAGGCTTTCGTGCCTTGCGGGAAGCGGCTTCGGCGCGGGTTGCTGTGGTGGCCCTGCCCGAAAAGGCGCCGTTTGGTCTGGCGCGCGTGGAGCAGGCGGGCTGCACGCTTTGCCTTGCCTGCACCAGTGTTTGCCCGACCAGCGCCTTCAGCGCCAATCCTGACCGGCCGGAATTACGCTTTTTGGAAGATGCCTGCGTGCAATGCGGGCTATGCGCCGCAACCTGCCCGGAGAAGGTGATCACGCTGGAACCGCGCCTGAATTTCGCGCCCGAAGCCACGCAGGCCCAGGTGGTGAAGGCCGAAGAACCCGCTGCCTGCCCGCGCTGCAACAAGCTGTTTGGCACGAAAGCATCCATCGCGCGGGTGAAGGCGAAACTTGCCGCGCATTGGATGTTCGCCGACCCGGCACGGCAGGCCTTGCTGGAATTATGCGAGGATTGCCGCGTTTTGGAAGCGACCAATGGCGGCATTGACCCTTACGCCGGCGCAGCGCGGCCGGTGACGAAAACCACTGAGGATTATTTGCGCGAAGCAGAACGGGCGAAGCGCAACGAGAATTAAGTTTTAGCGCCTGGTCGGTAGCCGCGTATTGCCGCCGACCTCATAAGGGGTGCGCGGCGGGGAAAGGTCCTGGTGCTGCGCATGGGGGTCATAGCTGCGGAGCTTTTCCTCAGCGCGATCCTCATCCAA
>JBDKIR010000114.1:0-8173 GCA_039797035.1 Pseudomonadota bacterium
CCGCGACCACTTCATCGGCGCCTGCTGCGGCCACAATACCAGTGCCCGCCAGCGCGGCCTTGAGGTTCGAATATTGCGACGTATCAGCCAAGACAGCCCGACCCGCCCGGAGCCGACGCGCTTGTTCCGCCAAGCCTTGCCAATCCCGCCCGGCGACCAAGGCGACAACTTCAAAACAGCCCGGCTCTGCCGCATCCAGGAGGGAGACGGTGCTACGTCCAACCGATCCAGTGCTGCCCAGCACGGTGATGCGGCGCGGCGCGGTAGTCGAGGGCACGGTCACTGCCATAAGGGCAGGCCCCGGCCCGCTAGCAAAGCCAGGGCCGTGGCCAGTGGCGCCGCCGCCATGACCCCATCGAGCCGGTCAAATACCCCACCATGCCCGGGGATAAGGCCGGAGCTATCCTTCACCCCGAACCGGCGTTTAATCGCGCTTTCCAATAGATCACCTGCTTGAGACAAGATGCCCAGCATGGCCGCGATTGCGGCTGCGCGTGAAGCCCCCCCAGGCGCCAGAATTTCCGCCGTCGCCATACCAATGAGCATAGCCGCCGCAAGGCCGCCCACCGCCCCACTCCAGGTCTTGCCGGGGGAGATGGCGGGCGCCAGCTTTGGCCCACCCAGCGCCCGCCCGGCAATATAGGCGCCCGTATCCGAGGCCCAGATGATCAGCACGACAAAAATCGTATTGCCCCAGCCCGCGATCGCATCATCGCGCAGCATGATCAGCGAAAAGCCTGTCAGGCCAATGTAGAAAAGGCCCATGGCTGGCCAGATGTCGCCGCGCCGCCCGAGGAACAGAAGCAAGCCGGTGGTGGCGATCAGCAGGCCGAGCCCCCCAAGTGGCGACAGCAATGCCGTCAGCAGAACGACCCCGAGCGCCCCGCTGGGCAGCAATATCCCTGAACCTTTCCAGACGCTCTGCCCGTAAAGCCCCGCCCATTCCCAGGTCAGCAGAACCACAGCCAAGCCCACCAAGGCGGTCCAAGCCTGCCCGCCTTGCCAAATGCCCGACACAGCCAGGGGAATGAGGATGACGGCCGAGGCGCCGCGCAAGCCAAGGTCGCGCCAGGGGCGCGGTTTGGCATGAAGGTCCGCGGCCGTGGGCGGCGCAGGCGCTGCTTGCTCGGTCACTTCAGCCGCGCAAACCGTAGCGGCGTTCGCGTCGCTGGAATTCCGCGACAGCGGCCTTCAAATGCTCCGCCGCGAAATCGGGCCATAGCACATCCAAAAAGACGAATTCGGCATAGGCTGCCTGCCAAAGCAGGAAATTGGAAAGACGCTGCTCACCAGAGGTTCGGATAATCACATCCGGGTCTGGCATGCCGGCAGTTTGCAGAAATCCCGCAAACTGCGCTTCCTGCAATGTATCAGGATTGAGGGTTCCCGCCTGCGCCGCCCGGGCGATCGCCTTGGTCGCGGACAAAATTTCATCACGGGCACCGTAAGACAGGGCGATCACGAGATTGAGGCGCTTGCCATCCTTGGTTGCCGCTTCGGCATCGGTCACCAGGCCGGATAATTCATCGCCAAACCGGCTATGATCACCGATCACCCTAAGCCGCACGCCATCGCGCGCCAAGCCCGCGACCTCATTGCGGAGGTAAAGCCGCAACAGGCCAGATAAGGCCGATACCTCCTCGGTCGGGCGACGCCAATTCTCGCTGGAAAACGCAAAAAGGGTGAGCCAACCGATCCCGGCCTCGGCAGCGGCTTGGACAGCGCGGCGGGCCGCTTCAGCCCCGGCCCGATGCCCCAGCGCAATCGGCAAGCCACGGGCTTCAGCCCAGCGGCGGTTGCCGTCCATGATGATGGCGATATGGGTGGGCTGAGCAGCTGGTTCAGCTGGGGCACATAGCGGGTCCGTCGCGGCGCTCATGCGACCATTCCCACAGCGCGATCAGGCCCCGGCCGGTTCTTCAAGCACTGCTCCCTGCTCCGAACGCATCGGGCGGTCGGTCAGACCGTCCGGATATCCTTGTCTTTTTCCGCCAAGACGACATCCACCTGCTTGATATACTGATCGGTCAGTTTTTGCACTTCTTCTTCAGCGCGCTTCACATCATCCTCGCCAAGCTCGGATTTCTTGCCGGCGGCCTTGATCTGTTCCATGCCGTCGCGACGCACACCACGGATGGCAACCTTGGTTTGCTCCGCGTAACGGGCTGCGGCCTTGGCCAGTTCATTGCGGCGCTCGGTTGTCAGCGGCGGCAATGGCACACGGATCACCTGACCTTCGGCCTGGGGATTGAGGCCCAAATTAGCCTCACGGATGGCGCTTTCGACCGCTTTGGTCAGCGCCTTGTCCCAGACTTGCACCGCAAGCAGCCCAGGGCCCGCTACCGAGACATTGGCAACCTGATTGAGTGGGGTGACGCTGCCATAGGCTTCAACGCGCACCGGTTCGAGCAAGGCAGGGCTGGCGCGCCCTGTCCGGAGGCCCGAGAATTCCTTCTTGAGCGTTTCCATCGCGCCGTCCATGCGGCGTGTCAGGTCCTGCTTCAGGGATTTGATATCTGTCGGCATGGCGCTTACCCCTGTTCCAGCTACTGATGTTCCACCACCGTGGTGAAGCGGCCTTCGCCTTTCATCACCGCGGTGAAGGCGCCGGGTTCATGAATATTGAACACGATAATGGGCAGATTATTCTCCCGCGCCAAGCTGATGGCAGCGGCATCCATGACCGCCAGATCCCGGGCGAGCATATCAAGATAGGTGAGCGTCACATAGCGTTCCGCATCCGGCTTCTTGCGCGGATCGGCTGAATAGACGCCATCGACCTGGGTGCCCTTGAACAGCGCATCGCAGCCCATTTCCGCTGCGCGCAGCGCTGCGGCGGTGTCGGTGGTAAAAAACGGATTGCCCGTGCCGGCTGCGAAAATCACCACGCGGCCCTTTTCCATATGCCGTGTGGCGCGACGCCGGATGAATGGCTCACAGACGCTCGACATCGGAATGGCGCTTTGCACGCGGGTCTGTACGCCGATTTTCTCAAGCGCGGATTGCATGGCAAGCGCATTCATCACTGTGGCCAGCATGCCGATGCTATCGGCCTGCGCGCGATCCATGCCTGCCGCAGCGCCCGAAATACCGCGGAAAATATTGCCGCCACCGATCACCAGACAGACTTGCACCCCAAGCGCCACAACGCCGCGCACGTCTTCAGCGATACGCCGACAGGTCGCGTTATCAAGTCCGTAATCCCGGTCCCCCATCAAGGCCTCGCCAGAGACCTTCAACATGACGCGCTTATAGTTAGGGCTCTCGCTCATGAAGGGGTATCTCGATTCGGTTTCAGGTTGGGATCTCCACCATACTGAACTGCCTGTAATGGCGGCAATAAGGCGCAGATGAAAAAAGGGGCAACCCATTGGATCGCCCCCTTTTCGCATTCGGGCCCTGGCGCCTATCCGCGCCACCGGGCCTATCAGTCATGCAGACGAAGGCGGTCAGATTACGCCTGGCCGGCCGCCGCAGCGACCTCGGCTGCGAAATCGCCCTGCTGCTTTTCGATGCCTTCGCCCAGGTGGAAGCGGGCAAAACCAACCAGCTTGGCGCCAGCCTTCTTGACCACTTCCTTCACGCGGCTTTCGCCATCATGCACCCAGACCTGCTCCAGCAGGACCACTTCCTCGTAATACTTGCGGATGCGGCCTTCGACCATTTTTTCGATAATGGCTTCGGGCTTACCGGAAGCGCGGGCCTGTTCGGCCAGCACATCCCGTTCCCGAGCGAGCGCGGAGGGGTCCACGGCGGAAATATCCACCGCTTCCGGGCGCGCGGCAGCGACATGCATGCCAATCTGACGGCCCAGGGTCTCCATAACGGCGAGCTCAGAAGCGCCTTCCAGCGCTACCAACACGCCAATCTTGCCCAAACCCGGCTTCACCGCGGAGTGCATGTAAGTCGCAACCGTCCCCTCGGCGACCTGGAAGCGCTTGGCGCGGCGGATGGACATGTTTTCGCCAATGGTCGCAATCAAATGCGTCAATTGGTCCGCCACCGTCTTGCGGGTCGTGGTTTCTTCAACCAGGTCCACCGCGCCCGGCCAATGGGCGTTCTTCAGCGCTTCAATGTCATCGCCGACCGTCAGGGCCAATTCAGCAACGGTTGCGACGAATTGCTGGAAGGTTTCGTTGCGCGCCACGAAATCCGTTTCCGCATTGACTTCAACCATGGCGGCAACGCCAGGGGCAGAGGCAAAGCCCACCAGGCCTTCAGCCGCGACGCGGCCGGATTTCTTTGCGGCAGCCGACAGGCCCTTTTTGCGCAGCCAATCAATGGCGGCTTCCATATCGCCGCCGTTTTCAACCAGCGCCTTTTTGCAATCCATCATGCCAGCGCCCGTGCGCTCGCGCAGGTCGCGGACCATACCCGCAGTGATCTCGGCCATTATTCATCCCCATCTGTGGGTGATTGAAAAGAAAGGGGCCGCCCTTGGCGGCCCCGACTGGATCAAGCCTGGGCCGGAGCCTCAGCGCCTTCGACCGGCGCCGCCACCTCAGGGATGACTTCTTCCGGCAATTCTTCAACCGCGCCCAGGTCAACACCCGAGGCCTGCATCTCGGCAGAGATGCCATCAAGCACGGCAGCGGCAACCATATCGCAATAGAGCGTGATGGCACGGATCGCGTCATCATTGCCCGGGATCGGATAGGTCACGCCGGCAGGGTCGGCATTGGAATCGACCACAGCAATCACCGGAATGCCAAGCTTGTTGGCTTCCTCGATCGCGAGCTTTTCCTTGATGGTGTCGATGACGAAGATGATATCGGGCAGGCCGCCCATTTCCTTGATGCCGCCCAGCGCACGATCAAGCTTTTCCTTGTCGCGCGTCAGCATCAGCACTTCTTTTTTCGTCAGGCCCGCCGTGTCACCGGACAGACGCTCATCCATCTGGCGCAGGCGCTTGATGGAGCCTGTGATGGTCTTCCAATTGGTCAGCATGCCGCCGAGCCAGCGATGGTTGACGTAATACTGACCGCAGCGCCCCGCCGCTTCCGCGACGTATTCAGCGGCGGCCTTCTTGGTGCCCACGAAGAGCACGCGCCCACCGGCCGCGACAACATCGCGCACGGCGCGCAGCGCGCGGTCCATCATCGGCACGGTCTGCTGCAGATCCAGGATATGCACCTGGTTGCGCACGCCGAAGATGTAGGGCGCCATGCGCGGGTTCCAGCGGCGCGTATGGTGGCCAAAATGCACGCCTGCTTCGAGCAGCGCACGCAGGGTAACGTCAGGCATCGCCATGGGCGATTCTCCTTCCATGATGGTCCGGTTGAGCCTCCGCGGCGCCTTCCCCTTTTGGGGGACCGGACCCTGCCTGAACAGGAAGGGCGCGCCGCGTGCGGATTACCCCTCAGGTGACCCTGAGAAGCGGCGCTCTTCTGGCGTAAATGGCGCCGCAAGGCAAGGGGGCAGGCCCTATTCGGGCTTGATCCCGGCACGCTCCGCAATCCGGCGGATTTCCGCCCTTTCGCGCTGGAGCCAGGCAGCGAAGCCGGCCGGGGTCTGCTCAGCCTCGGCCACGATCTCGGCGCCGAGTTCGGCCTGGCGGGCGCGATAGGCAGGCTCCCGCAGGCCCGCCTGCACCGCCGCCGCCAAGGCGGCCACGGCTTCGGGCGGCGCGCCGGCTGCCGTGACCAGCCCCGCCCAGGATCCACCGGTCAGGTTCAGCCCCTGTTCGATCAGGGTCGGGATATCGGGGGCAATCGGCATCCGCCCGGCCGAGGACATGGCCAGAATGCGCGCCCGCCCGGATTGCCAAAGCGGCAGGATGGTTGAGATTTCGGCCATGACCAGCGGGATATTGCCGGCGATCAGATCGGGCACGGATTGGCTCGACCCGCGATAGGGCACATGGGTCAGGCGTATCCCGGCAGCGGCCATGACCTGTTCGATCAGGAAATGCGTCGCACTGCCCTGGCCCGATGAACCAATGCTGAGGTCGCCCGGCTTGGCGCGGGCCGCCGCCAGCACATCGGCCACCGTGCGGAAGGGGCTATCGGCGCGCACCGAAAGCGTCACGGGGCTACGGCTCATCATCGCGACGGCTGCGAAATCTCGTTCCAGATCATAGGGTAAGCGCGCCTGCAGGACGGGCGCATTGGTAAGCGGCCCATTGGAGCCCAGCAGCAGCGTATAACCATCGGGTGCGGCCTTCGCGACCGCATCCGCGCCCACCACGCCACCCGCGCCGGCGCGGTTTTCGACAATGACAGGCTGGCGCAGCAGGGGCGCCATGCGTTCGCCAATCATGCGCGCCTGGAAGTCTGACGAAGTTCCCGCGGCGAAGGGCACGATGATACGCACTGGCCGATCCGGAAAAGCCGCCCTTGCGGGGCGGCTCAGCAAGGCGAGGGCCGGCAGGGCCAGGGCAGCACGGCGGGTGATGGTCATGGAAGCATCCCTCAAGATTTTTAGGGATGCTGCCGTGTTTCGCCCTGATCGGAAACCCCTTTGCCGGGGCGCGCGGTCAGCTCCCGACCTTGAGCGTGGAGGTCAGGCCACGGAGACACGCGAGGATAGAGAGCGGCGTGATCTTGCCGGTGCGCGGATTTTCCTCGGAAGGCACATTCTCAATGGTCATGGTGAGCCGGACTGTGGAGGCTTCAACCCGAATGGTGTGGGTATTGCGCGTCACGGCGGGGTCGGCCCAGATTTCGACCATGGTGCGATCCGGCCCGATCCCTGCGAGCGCAAGGGCCGCAGCGACATTCACATTCGCCGGAAAGCCCTGGGCAGCGTCAAAGGCATTGCCCTTGAAGACGCGGGTCGCGCTGGTGATGGCGCCGACATCGATCTGGTTCTTTTCAAGGTAAGGCGCCCCGGCCAGACCACGGGGGGGCTTGCGGGTTTCGATGGTGACACTTTCAACATCGCCCTCGGCTGCCGCGCGCACGGCATCCAGACCCAGCAGGGCGCCGGTCGGTACAATGATGCGGGCCCCGGTGGCGCGCGCCTTTTCGACGAGATGCATGCGCGGCAGCAGGGCGCCCACGGAAGAGGGCACGAAAATCCGCCCCGCCCCAATCGCCGCAGTGGCAATTTCCTCAAATACTGAGGCCGGGGCCGCTTCCACGACAATATCGCAGGCGGCGAGTTCCGCGTTGGAGACGATGCGCGGCGGCTGCTTGAACCCTGCCACATTGGCGGCTGCCTTGGCGTGATCCCTCGCCGAGGCGGCGGCCAGTTTCAGCCCTGGCACGCCCTTGTCGAGCGCGCGGGCCAAATGGAGCCCAATCGCGCCCAAGCCTGCAATGCCAACTGTCAAATCCCGCGCCATGACGCCCTCCCAAGAATGCTGGGGGGCGGATAATGCAAAATGACGGTTTGGCAAAGTCAGGATCTATTCTTCCTTGAAACCGTAATCCGGAATGCCCTGCTCATTGCCATAATATTTATAGGGCAGGAATTTGCCGGACATGGTGATTTTCACGCGGTCACCCTTGGGGTTCGCCTGCCGTTCGAAATCAAATTCGAAATCAATGGCGGACATGATGCCATCGCCGAATTCTTCCTCGATCAGCGCCTTCCAGGCGGGGCCATTCACCATCACCATTTCATAGAAGCGATAGATCAGCGGATCCGTGGGTGGCATTTGCGTGCCGCGATAGGGCACTTCATTCAGCATCCGCTGTTCCACCTCTGAAAGGCCAAAAAGCTTTGCGGCCTTGGCGGCGAGTGGCTTCACGAGCTTCATCTGCCCGAGCAAGGCGCCAACCAGCAGCGTGGGCGCAACGCCGCCGATTTCCTCGCAAATATATTTCCAGCTCCAGCCTTTCTCGCGCTTGATGTCGAGGATTTTTTCAGTGAGTTGGGCGCGTGTCATCGCGTATCTCCGATGTGTTTTGAGGGTTGAATTATTCCGCCGCGAGGGAAGCGGCTGCCATGGCTGGGCTGACTTCCGGCACCGCCCGGGCCGACCAACCTTGCGGCGGGCTTGCCGCCTTGAAGGCGCGGGATCGGGTGATGAGGAAGTCAAGGATATGATCACGCAAGGCGTGATAGCCGGGCATGTGATGCAAATTGGCGCGGGTGCGCGGCTTGGGCAGTGTATTCACCACCACTTCCGCAATGCGCGCCTCTGGGCCGTTCGACATCAGCATGATGCGATCCGCGAGCAAGATCGCTTCATCCACATCATGCGTGATCATGAAGCCGGTTTGTTCGG
>JBDKIR010000115.1:0-6890 GCA_039797035.1 Pseudomonadota bacterium
CTTTATGACATTGAAGGCCTGGAAGATCGCCGCTGGGTGAAGGTGCGCACACCTTGGGGTGATCCTTCGGATGAAATCCTGACCGGGCGGCTGGAAGGCGTGCCTTGCGCCTTTCTGCCCCGGCATGGGCGCGGCCATCCCACACCACCCTCCGCGCTGAATTACCGCGCCAATATTGATGCGCTGAAGCGGATCGGCTGCACGGAGATCATCTCGCTTTCTGCCGTTGGATCATTGCGGGAAGATTTGCCGCCGGGTCATTTCGTCATTGTCGATCAATTCATTGACCGCAGCTTCGCGCGCGAGAAATCCTTCTTCGGTACCGGCTGTGTCGCGCATGTCTCGGTCGCCCACCCGGTCTGCCCGCGCTTGGGTGACGCGCTGGAAGCCGCGGCGCGCAAGCTGGCGTTGCCCGTCACGCGCGGCGGCACCTATCTTGTCATGGAAGGCCCGCAATTCAGCACCAAGGCAGAAAGTGAACTCTATCGGTCATGGGGCTGCAGCGTGATTGGCATGACCAATATGCCCGAAGCGAAACTCGCGCGCGAAGCCGAGCTTTGCTACGCCACCGTTGCCATGGTGACGGATTTCGATTGCTGGCACCCGGAACATGATGCGGTAACCGTGGATCAGGTCGTGAAGGTGCTTTTCTCCAATGCCGATAAGGCGCGCGCTTTGGTGAAGACTGTCGTGCCAGGCTTGGGCGCAGCACGCGGCCCCTGCCCGGCGGGCTGCGACCGCGCCTTGGAACATGCGCTGATCACCGCGCCCGAAAAGCGCGATCCTGATCTGCTGGCGAAACTGGATGTGGTGGCGCGCCGCGTTCTTTAACTTTGGGCGTGACCAGCGATCCGCGCCCCCCTTCAAACCGGCAGGCGGATCCGCGCGCGTAGGCCGCCCATCGGGCTGTCTTCCAGATAAACATCACCACCATGCGCGCGGGCAATATCGCGCGCGATGGCCAGCCCCAATCCTGTGCCGCCCGGCGTCAGGCTGGTGAAGGGCTTGAAGACTTCCTCTCGGGCGGCGGGGGGAATGCCTGGGCCATCATCATCAATGCAAATATCCGCCCAGTGTTTGGTTTCCCCGCGTGGATGGCGTGAAAGGCTCACGCTGACATGGCGTGCATGCTTGCGCGCATTGGCCAATAGATTGCCGATGCAGCGCCGCATGGCGTCAGCGCGCAGCGATACCTCCATGGTTTCCGGTCCGGTATAATTTATATCTGCGCCATCGCGTTGCGCCTGCGCCAGGGTGGTGCGCAACAGGGCGGCCAGATCAACCTCCTCTGGCTGCTCCACACCCTCACCGCGCGCAAAGGCAAGGTAAATGCCGATCAGCCGGTCCATCTCCTCGATATCTTCGGTCATGGCGGCGGCATCATCGCGCGCCGTATCCGGCAACATGGCCAGCCCCAGGCGCAGCCGCGTCAGCGGCGTGCGTAAATCATGGCTGATGCCAGCGAGCATTTCCGTCCGGCTATCCACAAAGCGGCGAATGCGTTCTTCCATGCGGTTGAAGGCCATGGCGGCCTGGCGCACTTCGCTCGCACCTTCGGGCTTCATCGGCCCGCTGGTGCGCCCCATGCCAAAAGCTTCCGCGGCGGCGGAGATTTTGCGCAAGGCGCGCACCTGATTACGCATGAAAATCGCTGCCGCCAGAAAAAGCAGCAGGGACGAACTCACCAGCCAAATAACGAAAAGATATAGCGTGCCGCTGAACAGGCGCTTGCGCGGCACTTCAACATTCAGCACGCCATCGGGCAATTGCACGCGAATGATCACACTGCGCCGATCGCTTTGCCAATCGGCATCGAAGGGCAGGCGCACGCGTTCCTGCATGGCTGCGGCCAGATCTTCTTCCAGCGGCAACCACGGCATGGCGGCCGGGCGACCGCCCGCGCTCACCAAGGTGGCGCCTGTTTCAAATGCCAGCGAAAGATCAAGCCGCCAGGCTGCTTCACGAAAAATCCAGCCGCGCTCCTCGGTGCCGGAAAATCGATCAAGCAAACCGACAACCATGGCAACATCACCCGAAACACCGGCAGCCAGGCGACGGGAAATCACATCAACATGGCTGCCGTAGAAAAGCTGCAAGGCAACGGCCTGCAACAGAACCAGCGGCACCAGAATGATCAGCAGGGCGCGGCCCAGAAGCCCGCGCGGCACCAGCCGGCGCAAGCCCTGGTCGCGGTTGGTCACGGCCCGGGCCTCAAAACATAACCACGATGACGAATGGTCTGGATAAAGCGTGGCTCGCGCGGGTCTGGCTCCACCTTGCGGCGGAGCCTGGTCACCTGCACATCAATGGCGCGTTCACCGGCATCCGGTGTGCCGAGGGCTTCGCCAATATCTTCCCGGCTCAAAATCTCGCCAGCGCGGCGCGCCAGGGCTTGCAGCAAGGCAGCTTCCCCCCCGGTCAGGCGAATAATGCCATCCGGTCCGCGCAATTCCGCACGTTCAATATCAAACCAACGATTGCCGATTTGCATTGGCGCAAGATTCTGCGCGGGCAGGGGGCTTGGCACGGCGCGGCGCAGAATGGTGCGAATGCGCAGTGCCAATTCACGCGGGTCAAAGGGCTTGGCGAGATAGTCATCGACGCCTTGTTCAAGCCCCGCGATGCGATCATCCGGCGCACCACGCGCCGTCAGCATCAGGATCGGTACATCCTGGCCTTTTTCACGCAAGGATGCAGTAAGCTCAAGCCCCGTCTCACCCGGCATCATGACATCCAGCACCATGAGGTCGAAGGCCATATCCGCCAAGGCGGCGCGGGCGGCGGCGGCATCGGCGGCGGTGCTGACGCGAAAGCCCTGTTCGGTCAGAAAACGCTGCAACAAGGCGCGCAGCCGCACATCATCATCCACCACCAGGATATGCGCTGCTTCTTCCGCTTGGCTCATCTTCTGCCGCCGGCCTCCGGCCCTTCAAGCCGCGCAAAATGGCTGCGCGCATCCTCGCCCATCAGCCCACGCATGACGCGGCGAAACCCATCCACCGCCGCCGGACCCGCTTCGCGATAGGCGCGCATCACGGTTTCGCGCTGGCAATCAAAAAGCTGCCTTTCCAAGGCAACACCCTTGTCAGTGAGGGAGAGCAATCTTTGCCGCCGGTCATTTTCCCCGGTGGCCTGGATCACATAGCCCTCCTGCATCAGCGGTTGCAGCACGCGCCCAAGGCTTTGCTTGGTGATGCCCAGGATACCCAAAAGGTCGCCAACCGTGATGCCGGGCCGCCGACCCACAAAATGCAATACGCGATGATGCGCGCGGCCCATGCCAAGCCCGGCCAGGATCTGATCGGCGCCAGCGGTGAAGTCGCGATAGCCGAAAAACAGCAAATCCTGCGCAAGGCGCAGTTCCTCCTCCCGCAGAAAGAGCAGGTTGTGTCCTGCTGGCAGGATGCGTGTTTCCGTCACTTCCACCACCGCGGCGCTGCCCCTTACCGGCATGGCTCCCTGGACCCCTGTTTGGTCAGTATTATTGACGCATTTAGGGCGGCTGTCTAACCCAAAGCGGCCGAAATGCTGGCATGTGGCGGGCAAGCCGCACCTCACATTGCTTGGTGGCGATATCAGTGGCGCCCTTGGCAAGCGGTCTCACGCGTCTCTATATCCCGTCCACGCCCCATCGCCGGAGGATGACATGATTTCGCGCCGCCCTTTGCTTGCTGCCGCTTTGCTGGCCACGCCAACCATCGCCAGGGCCCAAGGTGAATGGCCCATCAGGCCCGTGCGCGTCATTGTGCCCTGGCCGCCGGGGGGTTCAACCGATGTCTTGGTGCGGCTCTATTGTGAATTGCTGCAACCGATCCTGGGGCAGAACTTCATCATCGAAAATCGCCCCGGCGCGGGGGGCAATATCGGCATTGATGCGACTGCCAAGGCCACACCGGATGGCTATACCATGGGCATCGCCTCGGTCGGGCATCTGGTGATCAATAGCTATCTCTATTCACGCCTGCCCTATAATCCTGCGCGGGATTTGGTGCCGGTTGGCATTGCCTGGGATTTGCCGAATGTTGTGGTGGTTTCCAGCCAACATAATCCTTCGCGCAACCTCGCGGATTTCAAAGGCTGGGTGAGCGCCAAGCGCGGTGGTTTCACCTATGGCTCGCCAGGCGTTGGCACCACCGGGCATTTGACCGGCGCGCTTTTCGCGGAACGCGCGAAGGTAGAAGGGACCCATGTGCCCTTCCGGGGCGCGGCGCAGATCATTCCGGCCATGCTCTCTGGCGATCTCGATTCCGCCCTCGATAATCTGGCGTCCTATGTGCCGGTGATCCAGGAAGGCCGGATGCGGGCCTTGGCCGTCACTTCCGCCACCCGCTGGCCGACCATGCCGGATGTGCCGACCATGGCCGAAGCGGGGGTGGAAAACTTCGTCGTCTCCTCCTGGCAGGGTTTTGTCTTCCCAGCCGGTACGCCGCGCGTGGCGATTGAACGGATCAACGGCGCCCTGCGGCGGATCGTGGCCGATCCCGCCGTGAAGGAACGCTTCATTCGGGTTGGGGCGGAAGCCGTTTGGTCAACGCCCGAGGAAATGCTGGCCCGGGCGGAACGTGAACGCCCCATGTGGCAGGAAGCGGTAAGGGTTTCTGGCGCGCGGCTGGAATAGCGCGCGCCCCGCGACATGACCCGCGCCGCCATCTGGGCCAATGCGCTCCTGGTCGATCACGCGCTGCTTCGCTTCGGCTGGCGGAATTGGAGTGTGGTGGAAGCCGGGCGGCTTTACCGCTCCAACCATCCGCTGCCCTGGCAATTGCGCCAGGCCGCGCGGCGGCATGGTCTCAAGACCCTCATCAATCTCCGCGGCCGGCGTGAAGATTGCGGCGCGGATGCGCTGAGCCGGGCAGAGGCTGCGCGGCTTGGATTGGCCCATATCGATGCGCCCTTCGAAAGCCGCGGCGCCCCGCATAAGGACCGCATCCTGCGCCTGGCGGAGATTTTCCGGAACATGGCAGAACCCGCGCTGATCCATTGCAAATCCGGTGCGGACCGTACCGGCTTGGCCGCCGGAATCTGGCTTTTGCTGCAAGGCCGACCGGTTGGCGCGGCGCTGAGGCAATTATCGCTTCGCCATGGGCATATCGCGGCGGCACGCACCGGCATTCTGGATGCGTTTTTCCACCACTTCGCCACCTTTCAGCAGGCGCATCCCGACATCCCGTTCCTGGAATGGGTGGAAAACCATTATGTCGAAGCCGATCTGCGCGCCGCCTTTCAAAGCCAGCCTTGGGCGGATCGTTTGGTGGATACTGTGTTGCGCCGGGAATGATCCGCGGGCTTCACATATTCTTGTCGCCGGGCGATTTGGGCAATGGCCTTGATTTTGCCCTATTTTGCATCGCACCAATTGAGTAAATTCAATGCGTTATGTCGTAATATAGAGAAACAAGGCTTGAATCGCTTTTCCCCATGGATCATGGGATTGTGATAGTCGGTCTGGAAAAGGTGGGCATGTCGTTCCGCTTCCGACCCCGAATTGAAGGCTATGATGGACGGTTTTCTTCCCGCAGAGAATGGTCGGCGCAGGACACTCAAGGCCCCTATCGGCTGCGTGGGTGACGGCCTGCATACGGGGCGCCGCCTGTCCTTGACGCTGCGGCCCGCCGAACTCGGCCGCGGGATTGTGTTCCGTCGTAGCGATCTTGGTATTGATGTGCCCGCCCGCTACGATCTCGTGGTCGATACGCGGCTTTGCACCGCCATCGCCCATCCGGAAAAGCCCGAAGCGCGCATTGGCACCATTGAACATATCATGGCGGCCCTGGTTGGCGCCGGCATTGATGACGCCATTGTGGAAGTGGATGGCCCGGAAATCCCCATCATGGATGGGTCCTCCAGCCCCTTCCTGTTCCTGATCGAATGCGCCGGTGTCGTGACCTCGGCCGCGCCCCGCCAAGCCATTGAAGTTCTCCGCCCCGTGCGCGTTGAGGATGAGAATGGCGCCTTTGCCGAATTGCGCCCCAATGCGGAAGCCGCGTTGGATGCCGTGCTGGAAATTGATTTCCCGAATACAGCCATTGGCCGCCAGGAATTGGCCTTCCGCCTGACGCCGGAAGGCTTCCGGGATGGTTTGGCGGATGCCCGTACTTTTGCCCTGGCCGAGGATGTCGCGCGTTTGCAGGCGGCTGGTCTGGCCCAAGGGGGCAGCCTGGCCAATGCCGTGGTGGTGGATGGGCAAAACATCCTCAATCCCGGTGGCCTGCGCCGGCCTGATGAATTTGTCCGCCACAAGATGCTGGATATGGTGGGTGATCTGGCCCTGGCCGGGGCCCCGCTCCGTGCCCGGTTTTCCGGTAGCCGGTCCGGCCATGCCCTGAATAACCAGCTGCTCCGCGCGCTTTTTGCGGATCCCAAGGCGTGGCGGGTGGTGGGTCAGCCCATGATGGAACACCAGCCGGTGGCCCGCAGCAGCAAGTTGCGGGTACCCAGTTACGCCTAAGGCGCGCCAGGGCCTTCGCCTCTGGCCCGCCCATGCTATATGCTGTCGTGAGCCACATATTGCAGAGATCATGCGCCATTTCCTGACGCCCCTTTTTCTCCTGTCCCTCGCGGCCTGCGGTGATTTGGCGCCCAAGGCCAGTACCGGGGCGGACCCCTCACTGCGCCGCGGCGTCGCCAATGCAGCCGACCAGGAACCGCAGACCCTCTATGCGCAGGGCATGGAAAATCTGCGGGCGCGCAATTACGCGCGGGCGGTCGAATATTTTGACGCCGTAGAAAGAGAGCATCCGTATTCCACCTGGGCCACCAGCGCGAAGCTGATGGCCGCTTATGGCGAATATCTGCGCAACCGCTTCACGGAAGCCATCGGCGCGCTGGACCGCTTCATTCAGCTGCACCCGGCGCATCGCGATATCGCCTATGCCTATTACCTGCGCGCA
>JBDKIR010000116.1:0-3351 GCA_039797035.1 Pseudomonadota bacterium
CTTGCCGCAACCAGTGAATGATCCACCGCAGCTTGCGTCGCCACCACCCAAGGGGCAGCGCAGATTGCTTGACCCCGCGACAGGGGGCGAGGAAAGCGCTGCCTTGTATGAACGGCCATCATTGCCGCCAGGCAGCCTGATCACAGGTCCGGCGCTGATTGCCGAAGATGGGACAACCACTGTTGTGCCGCGCGGTTTCACCGCACGGATCAATGCGCTTGGACAGATTGTGATGGAGAGCGCCGCATGAATAACGATATTCAGTTCCAAGTCATGTGGAACCGCCTGCTTTCCGTGGTGGAAGAACAAGCACGCACCCTGGTCCGCACGGCATTTTCCACGAGTGCGCGTGAAGCAGGCGATATCTCCGCAGGTGTATTCGACCTGGAAGGGCGCATGATCGCCCAAGCAGTGACCGGTACGCCTGGCCACGTCAATTCCATGGCGCGGAGCGTGGTCCATTTTCTGAAGGAATTTCCAGCGCATACCATGAAGCCGGGTGATCACTACATCACCAATGATCCGTGGAAGGGCACGGGCCATCTATATGATCTGGTCGTGACGTCCCCGGCTTTTCATAACGGCAAGATGGTCGCGCTGTTTTCGTCAACAACCCATGTTGTTGATATTGGCGGGCTGGGCCAATCCGCTGAAGGCAAGCAGGTATTTCACGAAGGGCTATTTATCCCCTTCGTGCCTTTGGCGCGGGAAGGCGTGGTGGAAGAAACCGTCATGCGTTTCATCCGTGCCAATGTGCGTGAACCCGTGCAGGTGGAAGGCGATGTCTTCGCCCTGATGGCCTGCAATGAAACAGGTGAACGCCGCCTATCGGCCATGATGTCCGAACATGGGTTGCAGGATTTGGGAGAGCTTGGCCACTATATCATCGAAAAATCCCGTGCTGGCATGACGGCGGCCATTGCCAAACTGCCCAAAGGAACCTGGAAATCCCATATGCGGATTGATGGGGTTCACGAACCGATTGACCTGCACGCCAGTCTGACGATCGCCGATGATCATGTGGCGGTGGATTACACAGGCACTTCCCCCTATGCGGCTTTCGGGATCAATTGTCCGCTTTGCTATACGGAAGCCTATACTGCGTTCGGTGTGAAATGCATTGTCGGGCCAGATATCCCCAATAATCATGGCACGCTTGAAGCGGTGAAGGTTTCCGCGCCGGAAGGTTGCATTCTGAATGCGCCCTTCCCGGCCGCCGTCACGGCGCGTTCCACCATGGGCCATATGCTGCCCGATGTCGTCTATGGTGCTTTGGATCAGGCCGTGCCTGGTCGGGTACCAGCTGAGGGCACCTCCAATCTTTGGAATTTGAAGCTTGGTGCAGGGCCTGAGATCACGGGATCAAAAGGCCAGCCCTTCATGATTACGTCTTTCCATTCGGGCGGGGCGGGTGCGCGACCCCATCTGGATGGCCTTTCAGCGACGCCGTTTCCCTCAGGCGTGCGCAATGTGCCAGTGGAAGTGACGGAAGCGATCACCCCACTGGTGATCTGGCGCAAGGAATTGCGCGAGAATTCCGGCGGTGCGGGGCAATATCGCGGCGGGCTTGGCCAGACCATTGAAGTGGCACGGCGCGATGGTGAACCCTTTGCGATTTTCGCGACCTATGAGCGGGTGAAGCATCCGGCGCGCGGCCGTTCCGGCGGTGGTCCTGGCGCGCCGGGCAAGCTTTCTCTGGCTTCAGGTGCTGTGCTGAAGCCAAAGGGGTTCCAGGTGATCCCGGCAGGTGACCGCCTGATTATGGAAATGCCCGGCGGCGGTGGTTATGGCGACCCTGCGGCCCGCGATGCGGATGCGCTGGCGAAGGATCGCCGTTTGGGTCTGGTGACAGACCCAAAGGATTAAAGGATTTTCGATTTCAGAATTTGGCGGGATGCGTCGCGATCCAGTGCCGGGCGATATCGACCCTTCGCGTGATCCACACATCCCGCCGTTGTGATATGTAATCAAGCAGGCGTTGCAGGGCGACAGCGCGTGCCGGGTGGCCGATCAGGCGCATGTGCAGGCCAATGGACATCATCTTCGGTTGGCCCTTGACGCCTTCATCATACAGCATGTCGAAAGCATCGCGGATATAGGAAAACCACTGATCCGAAGTTCCCATCCAGCCCGCATATTTGCCATCATTATTCGTCAATGAATAAGGCACCACCAAATGGGCTTTGTCGCCAACCCGAGTCCAAATGGGCAATTCATCACCGTAATAATCGCTGTCATACAAAAAGCCGCCTTCTTCAACGACTAACCGGCGCGTATTCACGGAAGGTCCGTAGCGGCAATACCAACCATCGGGACGGTGCCCGATGGTTTTCTCCTGGCTGACGATGGCCTTGCGTATATGGTCGCGTTCTTCTTCTTCCGATAGCTCAAAATGCTTCACCCAACGCCAGCCATGGGAGCAAACATCATATCCCGCTGCGGTGATGGCCTCTGCCGCTTGCGGATTGCGCTCCAGCGCCAGGGCGCACCCAAAAACAGTCAACGGCAAATCGCGTTCGGCAAAAAGTCGGTGCAGGCGCCAGAATCCAACCCGGCTGCCATATTCGAACATGCCCTCGGCGGCCAGATCGCGGCCTGATTTTACCTGATTGAGACCATGCGCTTCCGTCAGGCCATTTTCGGTGAAGCCATCGCCAAGTTCGAAGGAGGGTTCCGATCCCTCTTCATAATTGATGACAAAATTCACAGCGATCTTGGCGCCACCAGGCCAATGGGGGTCGGGCGGCGTGGCGCCATAGCCAATAAAGTCACGCGGGGCGTTATAGGTCATCGCGTCATTCCTTTGCGATCAAAAGTCCATGCGCAAAACAATGCACGCGCCGTGCCAGTCTGGGGCCCCGGAATCAGGCGCCGCGTAGGGCGCGCCAGAGTTTTTCCGGTGTTGCCGGCATATCCGGCACCTTGGCCCCCATCAATGAAAGCGCATCAGCAATGGCGTTCATGACTGTTTGCGGTGCCGCGATTGCGCCTGCCTGGCCAGACCCCTTCACCCCCAAAGCGTTGGAAGCGGTAGGCGTGCCGGCCAATACCACATCGATGGCGGGCAGATCATCGGCGCGTGGCAGGGCGTAATCCATCAAGGAACCGCTCAGCAATTGGCCGTCTTCCGGGTGATAGACGATATCTTCCAGCAATGCCTGGCCAATGCCCTGGGCCAAACCGCCTTGGACCTGGCCTTCGGTGAGGCGCGGATTGACCAAGCGTCCATAATCATCGACCGCCGTATACCGCGTGAGCCGCGCCACGCCAGTTTCAAGGTCGATTTCCACTTCCGCCGCCTGACAGCCATTGGGGAAAGTCACCAGGTCAGATGTATTGTGCCCGTCGGCC
>JBDKIR010000117.1:0-2873 GCA_039797035.1 Pseudomonadota bacterium
GTCTGAAAACCGGCACGGATCAGAATGGCAATCTCGCCAAGGCTTTCGCCCGAACGCCGCGCGGCCTCAATGCGCTCCCCCACCATGCGCGCTTCTTCTTCGCTGTCCCAGACTGAGACAACGCGCACCTTCTCCCCATCCGCATCATTACGCCCGGGGCGCAGGGTTTTGCCGAGCCGGCCGGTATTATGCGCAATCAGCCCGGATGCGGCAGCCAGGATGGGCTTGGTGGAACGGTAATTGGATTCCAACCGCACCACCTGCGCGCCGGGAAAATCCTTCTCGAACCGCAGGATGTTTTCAATCTCCGCCCCACGCCAGGAATAGATGGATTGGTCATCATCGCCGACACAGCAGATATTGCGATGCGCCTGCGCCAACAAGCGCAGCCAGTAATACTGCACCAGATTGGTGTCCTGATATTCATCCACCAGAATGTAGCGAAAGCGCCGCTGATAATCGGCCAGCACTTCCGGATGGCCGCGCAGGATCGTCACCACATGCAAAAGTAGATCACCGAAATCGGCGGCATTGAGTGCCTTGAGCCGCGCCTGATAGGCTTCATAAATGCTGCGCGCGCGCCCGGCCGCGTAATCCGTATCCTCGGCCGGCGTGACGGCATCCGGCGTCAGCCCGCGATCCTTCCAGCGCTGAATGATCGCCATCAGGCCAGGGGCCGGCCAGCGCTTCAGGTCGATATGTTCCGCTTCCATCACCTGCTTCAGCAGGCGCAGCTGATCATCCGTATCCAGGATGGTGAAGTTCGAATTCAGCCCAACAAGTTCCGCATTGCGGCGGAGCATGCGCGCCGTGAGCGCATGGAAAGTGCCAAGCCAGAGGCCTTCCACGGCCTCACCCATCATCGCCCCCACACGTTCGCGCATTTCGCGCGCGGCCTTATTGGTGAAGGTCACCGCCAGCACCTGGGAGGGGAAGGCCTTGCGGCTGCGGAGCAGATGCGCGAACCGCGTGGTCAGCACGCGCGTCTTGCCCGTACCCGCGCCGGCCAGCACCAAAAGCGGCCCATCCAAAGCTTCCACCGCGGCGCGCTGTTCGGCATTGAGGCGGGACAGGTAATCCGAATCACTCATTGGCAAGACCCCACGGATGCCGCGGCACAAATGCGCTTTCCATCCATCCAACGCGCCCCACCCAGCAGCGCCCCGGAAAGATTGGCGCCGGTCAGATCCGCGCCGGTCAAATCCGCACCCCGCAAATCGGCACGGAACAAGGTGGCCCGCCGCAAATCCGCGCCCATGAGCACAGAACCGGCTAGGATGGCGCGGGTGAAATCCGCCCCCCGCAGAATGGCCCTGGACAGATCCGCGCGCGACAAATCCGCAAAGCCGAAGCGCGTATCGGAAGCCTCAACGCCCACCAGCTTCGCCTCGGTCAGTTTGGCTTGCGCGAAGGATGTGTCCCTGAGCTTCGCACCGCTCAGATCGCGCCCCGAAAGATCGATGGAATCGAGCAGGCAGCGCCGCCATTCCACGCCTGGGGCGGGCGGATCAGCGCAGGCGCCAAGCGCCGGGGCCGCCAGCAAGGCGAACCCCGCAATCAGGGTGAGAATCCGAATGGGAACAGGCACGGAACGCATATAGAAGCTTCACCGCCCCACTCCAACCATGGGGCACTTGCCCAAGCCTGCCGAAGCGGCGAGCATAGGCTCAGTTAGCCCGTTGAAGGAGAATGCGATGCGCCTGAACCAAATTGCCGTGGGAGCCCTGGCGCTGACGCCCCTGCCCGCCTTTGCGCATCACCCGATGGGTGGCATGGCGCCGCGCAGCCTGTGGGAGGGTTTCGCCTCGGGCATCGGGCATCCGGTGATTGGGCTCGATCATTTGGCCTTTCTGCTCGCCGCCGGGGTTCTGGCCGCGGGGCTCGCGCGCCCTGCGGCGCTGCGCGCCGTGATCAGCTTCCTGCTGACTGGTGTTGCTGGCGTGTTGTTGCATTTGAACGCCATTGAAATCGGCCCGGTGGAAATGGTGGTGGCGGCTTCAGCCCTGGTAGCGGGCGCGGTGCTGCTCCTGCGCGGTGCCAAGCCCATCAGCGCGACACGGCTGCTGCCGGCGGGCTTTGCCTTGGCCGGGCTATTCCATGGCCACGCCTTTGCCGAAGCGGTGATCGGTGCCGAAGAAGCGCCCATCCTTGCCTATCTGGCGGGGCTTACGGTCATCCAGGGCGCGCTGATGCTGGGCGCCATGGCACTGACGCAAAGGCTTGGCGCGAGCACCTGGTTGCGCCCTGCGGCGGGCGCTTTCGCCAGCCTGGCCGGGCTTGTTTTTCTGATCGCGCAAAGCCTGCACTAGAAGCTCTCACGCCGGCGCGCGCCTTAGGGTCGCGCGCCTTTCCCCGGGTTTCCGGCCCGTGAGATCGGCTTCAGGCCGCCCGCCAAACCACCGGGAAGACTTCACTATCCATCGCCGCGCCATGCTGCGGGGCATTCGCGGGGGCGGGTGGGCTTTCAATGCCCTTGCGCCGCGTGAAGACAGCATCATCACCGGTCCAGCGTGCGGAAACCGCGCGGCGGCGTGTGCGCCCGCTGCGATTGCCCGGCGCGCCATGCAGCGTCAGGCCATGGAAGGCCACGCAATCGCCCGGCTCCAGATCCCAGCCGAGCAAGGTATAGGCGCCACGATTACCTTCCACATCCGGCACGGGCAGAAAGCGCGGGTCATCGGAAGGATGGTCGGCGCTATCGGCAAAGCGCTTCGGCTTGAACCATTCATTCTTGCGATGCGATCCCGCGACATATTCCACGCCATTTTCCCGCGCCACGGGATCCAGCGGGATCCAGAGTGAGCAAACCTGCCAGCCTTCAACCGTCCAATAGGGTTGGTCATTATGCCAGGGTGTCGGTTCTTCCGTGCCCG
>JBDKIR010000118.1:0-13948 GCA_039797035.1 Pseudomonadota bacterium
GCGCGATTTGCAGGCGGGATCGTCCTGGCAGCGCCGCAGCGGCTTCGGCCGCAGCAATGCCATCGCGCCAGCCTGTCAGGGATTCGCGCAGCACATCCAGCCGATCAAAGGCGCCATGGCCGCGCATGGTCTTGCCGCCGAGCCACCAGGGGCGCATTGCGGCGCGGTAGCGACCATAGCCGCCGAATAATTCATCACCGCCTTCGCCCGACAACACCACCTTCACTTCCTGCCGCGCCGCGCGGGCAAGGAACCAGGTGGGGATGATGGCGTAATCGGCGGCCGGATCATCCATGCAAGCGATGATCTCCGGCAAATGCCGCCAGACCATCTCCTGTGTGACATCAACGCGCACATGCCGCGCGCCGGCAGCACGCGCCGCAGTGGCCGCCGCTTCCCGTTCATCCGCAGCACCGGCCACATCAAAGCCAGCGGTGAAGGCCAGCACCGGCGCGGTATTGATGCGCGCCATGGCCGCCAGCACGGCGGCGGAATCCGTCCCACCCGAGAGGAACATGCCGTAAGGCACATCGCTCCGCTGATGCAGGTCAACGCTTTCCATCAGCGCCGCATCCAGCCGCGCGAGTGCGGCTTCTTCCGAGATGTTTTCCGGCCCTTCCGCCGGCAAGGCAGCGCGGCGCGCGCGGGCGATGATGCGACCATCGGCGATGGTGATGGTCTCACCTGGCAGGACGCGGCTGATGCCTTGGAAAATCGTCTCTGACCCGCTGGTGAATTGCAGTTGCAGCAATTCATGTAAGGCAGGGCGATGCAGCTGCGGCGTGATAAGACCAGCGGCGATTAGCGCCTGCGGTTCAGAGGCAAAGGCGATGCCATCGGCGGTCTCAGTGATGTAGAGCGGCTTGATGCCGAAAGGGTCGCGCGCCAGCAGCACTTGCCGCGCGGCGCGATCATGAATCGCAATGCCATACATGCCGCGCAAAAGCTCAGCGAAGCCCGCACCATCACGGCGATACAAATGCAAGGGCGGTTCGCAATCGGATGCCGTGGCAGCCGGTAGTGCGTGATCGGCACGCAATTCGCGGTAATTATAGACCTCACCATTCGCGACCAAGGCAGCGGCACCGGCGAAAAGCGGTTGATCGCCGGTCGCCAAATCAATGATCGCAAGGCGCGTATGGGCGAGTGCGACATTGCCCGAAACGTGATGCCCCGCACCATCCGGCCCACGATGCGCCAGCGCGCGTGTCAGCGCTTCCAGCACCCTGCCAGAAGGCGATGCGCCAGCGCGGAGCGCGAGGCCGGCTATGCCGCACATGGCGCTACGCCCTTCCTGCGGGCTTGAGGTCCGCGAGCAAGCCTCGCCACTGCGCCATTACCGGCGCCTCGGCAAAGGTTGAAGCAAAATACGCACGGCCCGCGGCAGCAAGGGCAGCGGCGCGTTCGGGGTTTTCAATCAGGTCCGCAATCGCTGCCGCAAGCGCAGGCGGATCTTCAAGCGGCACCAAAACGCCATCCTTGCCAGTGCTGATCAATTCACTCGGACCTTGCGCAGCAGCGGCAATCACCGGCTTCGCGGCAGACCAGGCTTCCAGCACGATATTGCCGAGTGGTTCATGGCGTGATGAGCAAATGAAAATATCCGTTGCCGCCAGAAGCGCGCCAATATCGCGCCGCCAGCCAAGGAAACTCACGCGCGCCGTAATGCCAAGCTCAGCGGCCAAGGCGCGCAAGGCCGCTTCTTCCGGCCCCGCACCTGCCAGATATAAATGCCCGCGCGGCAGCAGCGCGAGCGCGCGCAGCAGCACATCAAAGCCCTTATTCGGATGCAGCCGCCCCATGGCCAATAGCCGTGGCGTGCTGCTGGCAGCGGGCAGATCAGCGGCTGCGTTGCCCGCAAAATCCTCAACGAAATTCGGCAAATAATGCACACGCGCGGGTGGCCAGGGTGCGGCGATGATGGCGCGCACCAGATCATGCGTATTCCCCACCAGATGATCGCAATGGCGAAAATACTTCACATCATAATAGCCGCCGAAACGGCCGACCAGAACCCAAGGCCCTGCGGGCGTGAAGCGCGCGGCGCGCTGCATCCAGGCCATCACAAGATCCGGTTTGAAATCCTGCAAAACGCGGCGCATGCGTGGCCTTGTCAGAAAATCAAGCGCGCCGCCAAAGGCCAATTCCACCGGCTGCAAACCCGCTTCGCGCAACCGCGCCGCACGCCCGGCATCACGCCGGATGATGGGCAGCACCACATCGCCGGCATGATGTAAAGCAATCGTGGCGCGTTCGAAAAACGCCTCCGCCCCACCCATCGGTGCGCCGGCCATGACCTGCGCAATCCTCATGGCTTGCGCCCACCATGGCGTTCCGGTTCCAACCGCGCTTTCAGATAGGACAGCAAGGGAAAGGCACCGGTGCAAAACGCCAGCAGCACACCCCAGGCACCTTCGCGATAACCCTTGCGGGAGACATAGGATTTGAAGGCGCGGCTGATAAATCGGCGCAGATTGGCGCGCAGCGTCCCGATATCGCCCGACGCGATCAGATCCGCCGCCTTGGCCGAGGAATATTTATCCAGACGCCGCAGCATGTCGGAGATATCGCGATCCACCAGATGCACCAACGCACCCGTTTTGATCGGCGGGCCTTGCTTGCCCTGCCAATCCAGCCCCGGATGCACGCGCTGCGCGCGCCAGCGTTTCGCGCCACGCTGAAACAGCCTGGGGACCGAGGTGGTGCCGAAGCTTCCCGCCCAACCATACCGCAGCAGCCGATCACCGACGTAATTATCAACGGGCACCTGATGCCAGGCGAAGCTGCTCGTTCCGATCACGCGGCGGATTTCGGTGGCCAAAGCGCCATCCACGCGTTCATCCGCATCCAGTTCCAGAATCCAATCGCCCGAACAGGCGGCGATGCCGGCATTGCGCCGATCGCCTTCCAATTCCCAAGCCCCTTCCAGCACATGCGCACCCGCTGCGCGGGCGATTGCGGCGCTGGCATCCGTGGTGCGGTCCAGCACCACCACAATCTCATCGGCGAAGGCAGCCGAGGCGAGGCAATCGGGCAGGCGGGCTTCTTCGTTGCGCGCCACGATCAGGATGGAAAGCTTCGGCGTCACGCCGGCACCTTGGCGGCTTGGCCGAGCAAGACCTCGGCTGCCTCCAACACCCGCATCATGGGCAGATCAGCCATGGCGCCGTGGCCGGGTGCGCCATCGGCCAAAACGGCCTGCGCCTTGGGGCCGGCCGGGCCATATTCATCGGAAGGGGTCGGGCCAAACAGGCCCAGAGTCGGCGCCCCAGCAGCGGCGGCCAGATGCATCAGGCCGGAATCATTGCCGATGAACATCGCCGCGCGCGCCAACACCGCCGCCACTTCAGGCAGCGCTAGCTTGCCCACCAGATCAAGCGCCTGGGGCAAGGCGGTCAGAACCGGGGTCGCCATGCTGCGTTCCTGATCCCCCGGCCCGCCCAGAATGGCAATCCCCGCGCCGGGCAGGGCGCCGCCTGGGGCGGTCAGCCGCAGGGCCAATTCGGCAAAACCTTCTGCCGGCCAGACCTTGCGGTGCCAATTTGCGGTCGGGCCCAGCACCAGCCAGGCGCGCCCTTCCGGCAGCAGCGCCGCTGCACGGGCGTTATCTTCCGGCGCGGTCCAAATCACCGGCAGTGGCGGGGGGGTCACACCCAAAAGCGCCGCCAAATGGGTCAACCGATGGCCGGGCCGCCGCCCGCCCTGGATCACCCGCCGTTCCCGCGCCCAGAGCAGCCAGGCAATGGCGGAAGCCCGCAAATCCACCACCAAATCCCAGCGACAAAGCGCCACCTGGCGCCAAATCTCCAGCCAATGCAGCGAATAGGGCCGTTTTTCGACCGTGATCAGGCGTTCAAGCTGCGGCATGCGGCTGAACACGCCTTCCGCCACCCGTCCGCAGACAATGGTGAAGCGCGCTTCCGGATGCGCCCGCATCAGGTGATCGAGCAGGCCGGTGGACAGCACCGCATCGCCAATGCGGGTGGAGGAGATGAAAAGAATGCGCACCCGGCGCCCTTACCACTTCCCGCGCCGGAGGGGGAGGTTGCAGCCGCGCCCCGGCCGACACAGGTTTAGGGCATGAAACTCGCAGCCTTGCCGGACCGTGCCGTTGTGGAAATCTCGGGGGAGGACCGTGTCGCCTTCCTGCAGGGGTTGATATCCAATGATGTGACCAAAGCGCGCGCCGATCAGGCGGTTTGGGCCGGGCTGCTGACGCCGCAGGGCAAGTGGCTCGCGGATTTCTTTGTCATCGCCACGGCCGAGGCGCTGCTGCTGGATGTGGAAGCGGCGCAGCTTGCGATGCTGATCCAGCGCCTTTCGCGCTTTCGGCTCCGCGCCAAGGTGGCGTTGCGCGATGCCTCGGCCGATTGGCGGGTGCATGCCGCCTGGGGGGAAGGCGCGCCGCCTGAGGGATTGGCTGCGCGCGACCCGCGCCTGCCGGAAGCGGGCTGGCGGGTGTTGTCACCCGTTTTGCTCCCGACTTCCGCCAGCGCGGCGGATTATGCGGCGCATCGTATTGGCCTTGGCCTGCCGGATGGGTCCAAGGATATGGAGGCCGAGAAATCCGTTCTGCTGGAAGGCGGCTTTGATGAGTTGAACGGCATTTCCTGGACCAAGGGCTGCTATATGGGCCAGGAACTGACGGCGCGGACGCGCTATCGCGGCTTGCTCAAGCGTCGCCTGGTCCCGGTCGCGATTGATGGCCCCGCCCCGGAACGTGGGACGCTGGTCCTGACGGCCGATGGGGCCGAAGCCGGCGAAATGCGCTCCAGCCAGGGCGGGCAGGGCTTGGCGCTGCTGCGGCTGGAATGGCTGGATAAGGGGCCCCTCACTGCGGGCGCGGCGCGCCTGACGCCGCAACCACCCCCCTGGATGAAACTGCCCGAGGAAAAGCCGTGACCCAGCCGGATCATGGCCCCGGCGTGCGGCTGCCCCCGCCCGTTCTGGTGGGGGGGCTTTTGGCGCCGGCTTGGCTCGCGCATCTTTTCGTGCCCGTCGCCCTTGGGCCGCCCTTGCCGGAATTCGGCATGCTGGTGCTGTTTCTGGGGATCGCGCTGATCGGTTGGGCGCTGCTTGCGTTGGTGCAGGCTGGCAATGACCCCAGGCCGGACAGGCCCGATGCAGCGCTGGTCACCACAGGGCCGTTTCGCTTCAGCCGCAACCCGATCTATCTCGGCTTTCTGGTCGTCGTGCTGGGTTTTGCGCTGCGCTGGGGTGATCTGGCGGGTTGGCTCGCGCTACTCGCCTGCCATTTGGCCTTGGATCGCCTGGTGGTGGCAAAGGAAGAAGCCTACCTCAGCAAGCGTTTCGGCGCCGCTTACGAAGGCTATCGCGCGCGCGTAAGGCGCTGGGTTTAGAGCAGATCGCGTTCAGATGGAATCATCTGAACGGGTGAAGATGCTCGAAAAATAAAGAACTAGAGCGGGTTGCGTGAAGCCGTGTGAACGCAACACGCTCTAGTTGCGGCCCGCCAGGGCGCGCGCCAGCAGGTCGAATTCCGCCACCGTCAGGGTTTCCCCGCGCCGATCCCCGGCGATGCCGACCTGATCCAGAAGCGCTTCGGCATTGCCGAGGGGTTTCAAGGCGCCGCGCAGCATTTTGCGCCTTTGCCCGAAAGCCGCGGCGGTGAGTTTTTCCATGGCGGCGAAAAGCGCCGGTGCTGGGTCTTCCGCGTGCGGCGTAAAGCCGACCACGGCCGACCACACTTTGGGCGGCGGGCTGAAAGCGCCGGGTGGCAGGCGGAGCAATAAATCGCAGCGGCAGCGCCATTGGGCGAGGACAGCCAGGCGCCCATAGGCGGGTGTGGCGGGGGCGGCAGTGATGCGTTCCGCCACTTCTAGCTGGAACATCAGCGTCATGCCCTCAAGCGCCGCAGCGCCGCGCAACCAGCGCACCAGCAGGGGGCTTGCGACATTATAGGGCAGGTTGGCGATGATGCGCCGCGGCGCGGGTAGCGCTTCGGCCGGGTCCACGCCCAGCGCATCAGCTTCCAGCACGCGCAGCCGCGCCGGATAGGCCGCGACCAATTCCTGCAGCGCGATCACGGCGCGGGAATCGAGTTCCACCGCCAGCACCGAAGCCGCGGCGGAATCGAGCAGTGCGCGCGTCAGCCCGCCCGGTCCTGGTCCGACTTCCAACACATGGCGCCCGGCCAGATCACCAGCGAGGGCGGCGATGCGCGCACAGATGGACGGATCGAGCAGGAAGTGCTGCCCGAGGGATTTCCGTGCATCCAGCCCAAAGCGCGCGATGGTATCGCGTAGCGATGGAAGTGCTGCGCCTGACATGATGCGGGTGGCGATCAGCCGGGCCGCGCTGGTGTGCCGGTGCGCAATTCAATCTGCGCGCGGCGGCGCAAATCACGTTGCAATTGGCGCGAGAGCAATTCGGTCCTATCCCGCAGCAGGATATCACGCGCCTGCTGTGGCGTGGCTTCAGCAAGGTTCACGGTTTCCCGCTTGCAGACCATGAAAATCAGCGCGCCATCCATGGAAATAATGGGTTGAGAGGCGCGCCCGATCGGCAGGCTGGTCAGCAATTCACGCAGTTCCGGCGGGTTGATATTGTCGAGCCGCACCGGCCCCGGATCAGCGGGGCGTGAACTGCCACGCGCTGCGGCGTCCATCGCCTCACAATTACGCGCCTGTTCGGACAGGCTTTGGGCACGTTCCAATTGGCGTAATTGCTGCGCTGTGGGGGCTTGTGGATTCACTTGCCCTTCAAAAGGCAGGAAGACCTGGCGCATGTTCAGCAAGGTCGCCAGATCCCGCCCACTGATGCGCTTTTGCCGCAAACTGACGATCTCAAAGCCGCCCGGTACTCGGATAGGATTGCTGATGGCGCCTTCCGGCATTTGGCGCAGCACGGCCGCCACTTCCGGGTCAAAACGATCCGCCGTCATCCAGTCCATCGCGCCGCCTTGAATGGCGGTTTGCGATTGGCTGAATTGTGCTGCGACCATCGCAAAGGGCGTGCCCTGGCGCAGGCGTTGGATGACATCCGTGACAAAGCGCCGCACCTGGGGTTCCTGCCCGGGGTTTTCGATGGGGATGAAGATTTCTGACACCAGGAATTCCGGCTCACCCGCCTTGGCACGCTGTGCCGCGAGATATTCATTGACCTCGGCGTCGGAAACATTGGCCTGGGCGCCCAGCATACCGCGCAGCAGCCGTGCCCAGCCGATTTGTGCGCGGATCTGATCATAGAGTACGCGGGGTTCGATGCCGGCACGGCGCAAATTTTCCCGAACACCACCAGGCGGTAGGCCGTTGCGGCTTTCAATATTGGCGACTGAACTTGCGATATCCTGATCTGTCACCGCCACCCGCCGGCGCGAGAGTTCTTGGATCCGCAACCTTTCATCAATCAGCAAGCGCAGGATCTGATCATTGCCCTGCGAACCCGTATCTGCCGATAGGCCGGACGACAAGGCCAGCAGCCGGCGGCGACTGTCGATTTCGCTCCGCGTCACCACATCGCCATTGACCACGGCGATGATGGAATTGACCTGTCCCTGCCCGCCCTGCGCCTGTGCCGCGCTGGGTTGGGCGAAGAACCCCAAGGTCAGAAGCACAAGGCAAAGGCGCGCGAGGGCCATACCCGCTTGGAAGCGCCGCGGTGAGCATGGCCATTCAGGGGTTAGTCGGGCGCGCATCATCGCCTCCTTGTCATGATTATTTTCTTCTTCGACCCGCGCTGTGAAGATCATAAGGCCCTCATGCCAAAATCGCCGATGGTCTTGAAGCCCAAACGGAACAGCAACATGGTATTCGCCGGATAGAGCGCATTGGTCGTTGGGTCTTCCGCGTAACGCTTGACGAAACGTGTCTCGAAAATAAAACACTCGTCTTCATAAATGGCGGAAACCCCAGCAACCACCGGGCGCGCGATTTCTATATCATGTCGGCCAAAAGCGCTGACACGCCAAAGCCCCAGGCGTTGCGTAACGCCGACAGCAATTTCCTCGCGCTGGCTATAGGGGGTCAGGTATGGCAGGGGCGGTGTTTGCAGATAGCCAACGGTGAAGCGCGTATTTGAACTGGCTTCGACAGAAGCCGATACGTCATAAGACCGCGCCGCCCAGGTTTCGCCATCGCGCCTGGCGCGCCCGGTCAGATCAAGCCAGGAGGTCGGCCGGAAGGTCAGGCGGCTTACCCAATCGGAAGCACGTTTTTCCAGACCGCTATATTGGTAGAAGGGACCGCCATCTTCCTGAATGCGGAAGGAACGCCCAATCACAGCTTCCAACTGACGATCTTCTGGCAGGAACCAGGCACCGCGTAGCGCCATATCGGCACGGGAGCCACTTTCCTGCCGGTCACGCCCGGAAAAGCGGTTCAAGGCAAAAAGATTACTATCGTTGAAATCAAGGACGATGCTGTCTTCATTCGGGATACGCATCTGGTTGCCAGTGACGGGGCCGGTCACCAATTGGATGCGCGGTTCGATCAATTGGCGCCCATATTCGCCACTGTCACGAAGAAAAGGCATGCGCCAATCCAGGCCGGCGCGGATATTCGCCTGGGTGCTTTGGCCATTGGCGCTGCCGGTCGCGTAGTTCGGTGCCAGATTGATGTCATCGAAATCATAGGCGGCGAGGTCGCTTTGTGCGCGCAGAGTCCAGATGCCCCCGGCATTATCCATGCGTGGCAGGCTATAGCCCACCCGGGATGCAAGGCGGCGCGTACTGGTGCCCGTACCCCGGAAAACCGCGAAATTTGAGGTATCGACGGTAAACCGCCCGCCCAGCGAATCCTCAGGTGATTCCCAATCCGCATAGACATTGGGAAACACCAATGGAATGCGGCTGATATCGTCAGACCGGCGCAGGCCCTGATAGGCGCGGCCGTCAAAGCGCACAAAACCTTCGGTGCCCCAGAAGCCTTCAGTATAAATGGTAGAGGGCAAAAGCCGCCGCGCACCATATTTATAAATGCGCAGATATTCTTCCGAGGTGGCGCGATTGACATCGAAGCCGGCGCGCCAATTCTCATCCAGCGCAAAGCGCCCCTTGGCGAAAATATGCCCTGCCGGGCCTTCCTGCGTGCCGTCCCGGCCATCAAGGTAACCGATGGAACTCAAGACTTCGATTTCGCCATTATTGAAGCGCCGCCGATAATCGACACCGAGATTTGGTGCCACCCGCGTGGAGGTCAGCGGTTTCAGGAGCATTTCCTGATGTTCATCAATGGCCCAGTAATAAGGCGTTTCAATGAAGCCGCCGAGATATTTGGTGATGCCGAAACTGGGGCTGAGAAACCCCGATTGGCGGCTGGCGGATCCATCGGGGTGCTGAAAATATGGCGCCCAGAGCACGGGAATGCCGGCCATTTCCAGAAAGGCATCACGATAGCGCACCTGCTTTTCCGTCTGGTCAAGCGTTGCGGTCCGCGCGCGGAATTGCCATAGCGGTGGCGCCAGCGGATCATCCCGGCAGGGATCGCATACAGTGTAAAGCACGCGCGACAGATCAAAAAGGCTGCCATCAGTGCGCCGCGCGCCTGCCGCGGCGATCCGGCCATTCATCTGCAGGTAACCGCGCAATCCCTGAAGCACGCCATCGCGCATCTGGTTCGACAGCACAGCGCTTTCGGCAAAAATCACCTGACCATCGGCTTCGATCAATTGCACATTGCCGCGTGCGGTAGCGACGCCCGTATTACGATCATAGGTGAATTCATCGGCACGCAGCACCCGCGCGCCCTGGAAGGCCTCGACATTGCCGCGGGCGGTGACCACGGCATTGTTCTGATCATATTCGACTTCGGCCGCGGTGAAGGTTACCGGTGCATCATGCGCAACCGGTGCCGGTGTTGCCGCGGGGGCAGGGCCGGTTTGTCCGGGCAGGCTTGGCGCACTCGCGCGCGGCACTTCAATGGGCGGGACAAGCGAGACCTGCGCGTGCACCTGCCACGCCAGCAGCGGCATGATGAGCCCAAAAAGCCATCGGAAATCGCGGCCCATCATCTAACCATCCTCAAGATGGAGCAGCAGTGCTGCTGCCAGTAGGAATCCGGCGCCCGCCGGCGCCCAAGCTGCCAATACCACGGGCAGGGTGCCGGCTTCACCAAATTCGCCGGTGATCTTGTCCAGCACGAAAAGCGCGAAGCCCGCCGCTACGCCGCCACCAATCATTTGTGCCACGCCGCCGCGCCGGGCAGAGCGCATGGAAAACCCCGCCGCCAGCAACGCCATCGCCACCGCGAGCAAGGGCAGGGCCAAAAGCGACTGAAAATGCAACCTGTGGCGGATGGCGGAAAAGCCCGCATCTTCCAGTACGCCGATGAATTCCGGCAGCGCCCAAAGGCTGAGCGTATCGGGGCTCGCGAAGGAATTCTCGATGCGGTCGGGCGTCAATTCCGTTGGAAAATCCATGTTCTGCAGGGGGGAGGCGACACGATCCGCCCCGAAAACCGCAGCCCCTTCAAACAGCCACTTGCCGGGGCGCAACACCGCGCTGGCCGCTTCAATGCGTTGCAGGGGGCGATCTTCGGGGGAAAGGCGCCAAATGGTCACTTCCTGCAAGCGAAAGGCTTCTGCGGCGGTCAGATCCCGGCTTGCCAGGGGGCGACCGGAAATGATCGCGACCCCTTGCGGCAGCAGGCCATCATCGGCTTGGCGGAGCCATAGCCGGCCGCCCGCCAAGGCCGTGATCCCACCTGTATTGCGCAAATATAATTGATCCAGCCGTTCCGCCCGCGCCAGCATTGCGGAAGAAAGCGGTGACAAGGCCATGCTGGCGCCAAGCCCGAGCAACAAGGCGACCAGGACCGGTCCGGCCAGAAATCCCCAGGCCGAAACGCCTGCCGCCCGCGCCACCACCAATTCCGAAAACCGCGTCAGCCGCCACAGCGCGATGATGCCGCCAAGCAATACGGCGAAGGGCAGAATTTGCATGGCCACATAAGGCAGGCGCAGCGCGGCAATCTGGGACACCAGGGCAAAATTCGCGTCGGGGCGCGTGGCGGCACGGCGCAGCAATTCAATCAAATCGAACAAGGCCACCAGGCAGGCCAGGGCCATGACCATCAGCAAGGCCATGGCGGCGAAGCGCCGCGCCACATAGGCCATCAGGGTCCAAGGCAGGGTCATGGCGTGGCAACTCGCGGCGCTTGGCGGGGCAACCCAGGCGCGCCGCCCAACCACCAGGCGGCGATCAGCCCCGGCAGGATGGCATGCAGCCAGATCAGCCAATCAAGCCCATCCCTGCGGGAGGCAAAATTACCGACCGTGAGGCCCGAGGCCAATAACGCCACCATGATGCCAATACCCACGGCGACGCCGCCCCCCCCGCCATGGCGGCGAAACTGCCCCGTCAGGGCAACCGCCAGCCCGACCAGCGCGTAAGACAGGGCGGTCAGGGGGCTGGCCAGGCGCTGATGCGCTTCAGAACGGAAACGGCGGATTTCGCGGTCCCGCAAGCCCTCAGCCGGATCGGGGTTGAAGAGTTCGGCGATCGAACGCTCTCGGCTGTCTCGGCTGCGGGTTTCCTCGGCCCGCGCGGCGCGGGCCAGATCCACGCTGTTTTCCGTGAAACTCAGCACCGAAAGGCGCGGCGGGGCGCCGGCGGCGCCGCGTTCCATTTGCTGGCGCACGCCATTATACAAGGTGACCCGCGGGCCGGAGGGCCCCGAACCAATGCGCCCCTGTTCGGCCAGAATGGTCACGGCGGCGCCGGCCTCTCGCTGGTCATGCAGCAAGATCCCGCGCAGGGTGCCGTCCGGTTCGCGCTTGCGGGCATAAACGGTCAGGTCACTCCCCAGGGTGGAAAATACCCCTTCCTGCAGCAAAACGCCGACCAATTGATTGCGAATTTCAAATTGCCACTGCCGGAAGGCGGTGTGGCTCAGCGGCACCAGCCAGAAATTGAGCAGCGCCATTATGGCCACGACCAGCAGGCTGAGCACCAGGGCCGGGCGGGCCAATTGCCAATTGGAAAGCCCCGCCGCACGCATCACCACCAATTCGCGGTCCCCGGCCAGGCGCAGATGCACGAAGAGCATGACGATAAAGGTCGTGATCGGCAGAATAACCGAAAAGAAAGATGGCAGTAAAAGACTGGTGAGTTCCAGAAAAACCGCAAAGGACAGGCCGCGATCCAGGACCAATTCAATAAACCGCAGCGACTGCGTCAGCCAGACAAGCGCCGCCAGCCCCACCGTGACGGCAAGCAGGGCCAGCCCAAGCTGGCGGAAAAGGTAGCGATCGATCAGGGTCATGGGCGCGGGAGCAAGCTACCCGCTTCGGCCCTGCGCCGAAAGCGGCAAAGATGTCAGGGCAGCACCTTGCCTGGATTCATCACCCCCTTGGGGTCCAGGGCGGCCTTGATCCGGCGCATCACCGCAAGCTCAGCCCCCCCGCGCCATTCTTCCATCATGTCGGTCTTGAGCTGCCCAATGCCGTGTTCGGCGCTGAAGGACCCGTCCAGGTCCCGCACCACCGCATTGACGCAATCCATGATGTCATGGCTGCGGGCCAGGAAGGCCGCGCCATCCATGCCGACTGGCTGGACCAGATTCACATGGATATTCCCATCGCCCATATGCCCAAAGGGCATGGGCCGGATGCCGGGGATCAGCTTGCGGCAGGCTTCCGAGGCGCGGCGGATCAATTCCGGCACGCGGGAGACCGGGACCGAAACATCATTCTTCACCGAAGCGCCGGCCTTGCGTTGGGCTTCGGTATGTTCTTCGCGAATCCGCCAAAGCGCGGCGCGCTGGGCTTCGCTTTCCGCCAGCACGGCATCCAGCACTTCTTCGCTTTCCATCGCCGGGCCCAGGACCGCTTCGGCCAGGGCGCGCAAATCCGCATCCGGCCGGGTGGAGGCCAAATCAACCAGCACGTAATGCGCCGCCGGTGTCGAAAGGGGCAGGGTCACCCCGGGGATCTGTTCCACGGTCAGGTCAACGCCCGCACCCGACATATATTCAAAGGCGCGGATCGCGCTTTCATCATGGTCGCGAAAGCGGCGGAACAGGCCAAGGGCGGCGGCTTCATCCCGAACGGCGGCGAAGATCACTTCATTGGCACGTGGGCGAGCAAAAAGGCGCAGAACGGCGGCGGTGATGATGCCAAGCGTGCCCTCGGCGCCGACGAAAACATGCCGCAGCGCATAGCCGGTATTGTCTTTGCGCAGACGCCTGAGGCCATGCCAGATGCTGCCATCGGGCAGCACCACTTCAAGGCCCAGCATCAATTCCCGCGCATTGCCATAACGCACAGTGTTATTGCCGCCGGCATTGGTGGAAAGCACCCCGCCGATCATGGCCGTGCCTTCCCCGCCGAAGCTGAGAGGGAATAGGCAACCCGCCGCTGCCGCCGCTTCCTGGGCGGTTTTCACGACCACGCCCGCTTCGGCGGTCATGGTCATGTCCAGCGGATCGAGGTCCCGGATGCGGTTCATCCGCGCCAGGGAGACAATGGCCGTGCGCCCGGAGCCATCCGGCGTGGCGCCGCCAACCATGGAAGTATTGCCCCCCTGCGGCACAATCGCGATGCCCGCGCTGCTGCACAGCCGCACCGCTTCGGCCAATTCCGCCGTATTGGCGGGCCGCAGCAGCGCCATGGCGCGGCCCTGATAAAGGCTGCGCCAATCGGCCAAAGCGGGCGCGAGGTCTGAGGCTTCGGTCAGCAGCCCGGCAGGGCCAAGCAGGCTGCCAAGCGCGGGAAGGAGAGAGGATGAATCGGCCATGGCCTGTTCAAACCCCCGCAGCCCAGCGCGGTCAAGTTCCTGGCGCATTTTCGCGCCAGGCGGTCCTGGGCCTTCCGCCTATTCGACCTTGATCTCAGCCGCCGTGATCAGCGCTTGCCAGCGGGTGATTTCATCGGCGTTGAAACGTGCCAATGCCGCCGCATCGCCGGGCATGGGTTCAAAGCCAAGTGTTGATAGGCGTTCCACCACCGCGCGGTCGGCCAGGGCGCGTGCCAGCGCGGCTTCCATGCCGCG
>JBDKIR010000119.1:0-4552 GCA_039797035.1 Pseudomonadota bacterium
AAGCCGTGGCGCGCCCGCCAGGGCAATGGCCAATTCCACGCGCTTCACATCGCCATAAGCCAAATCACCCATTGGCCGATCCGCCTGTTCGGCCATGCCAACGCGCTGGAGCAATGCCAGAGCCTCAGTCCTGAAAAGCGCCGCTGCCCGCGCCAGCATATCGCGCGTGCGCTCTGCATGGGCAATCAGCGCCATTTGCACATTTTCCGCCACGCTCATGGATAGGAAAGTCTGCGCAACCTGAAAGGTGCGCCCCACACCAAAGCGGCAAATCGCGCGTGGCGGCAGGCTGGTGATATTCTGCCCCGCCAGGCTGACATGCCCGGCATCAGGCCGTAATTGCCCACCCACCATATTGAAGGTGGTGGATTTACCCGCACCATTTGGGCCGATCATGGCCAGCATTTCACCAGCTGCCAGGGTGAAGTTCACATTGCGCGCCGCCACCACGCCGCCAAAGGCCTTGCATAGCCCTTCAACCACCAGCAGCGTCATGGGCTGCCCCCTGTCAGGCGTCCGCGCAGCGCGGCATAGGCACCGCCCAAGCCGCGTGGGAAAATCAGCACCAGGGCAATGATGGAAGCGCCGAGCAGAAAGCGCCAATAATCCGTCAGGGGCATGAACAAGTCTTTGATGCTGTGAAACGCCGCCGCGCCAAGCAATGAACCCATCACTGTCTGCAGCCCGCCCAACAGAATCATGGAAAGGAAATCGACCGATAGGGGAATGCCAAGCAGGGTCGGGTCGATGGATCCCTTGGAGAATGCGTAAAGCCCACCTGAAAGCCCCGCCGCCGCGCCGGCAATGGTAAAGCCCAGCCAGCGATGGGCGCGTACATCAATACCAATGGCATCCGCGCGCGCGGCGGAATCACGCGCGGCGCGCAGCGTGGCCCCAAAGGGCGCATAGATCACGTGGCGCAATGCAGCGATCCCCAAGGTGGCGATCAGCAACACCAGATAGTGATAATGGCTGCGCGCTGCCGCCCAGGCGGCAGGCCAAACACCCACCACACCATTATCGCCGCCGGTCACTTCCACCCATTGGAAGCACACCGCATAGGCGATTTGCGCAAAGGCCAGCGTCAGCATGGCAAGGTAAATCCCTTCCAACCTGACGATGAAATAACCAAATAACGCGGCGCTTATCCCACCCATCAGCAGGGCGGCGATCAAGGCCGGTTCCATGGGTAGCCCAAGTTTCGTCACCAGCAGCCCGCTGGCATAGGCCCCAAGGCCGAAATAAGCGGCATGCCCAAAACTGACGATGCCGCCATTGCCGACCAGAAAATTCAGTGAAAATGCCGCAAGTGCGAAAATCATCACCTCGGTCGCGACCTTCACGGCATAGGCGTCACCGAAAATCGGCAAGGCGGCCGCGGCACAAAGTGCCAAGCCTGCCAGGCATTTTTCCACAGCGCCAAATCGGCGCGGATGCAAGATCCCTTCTGGCAAGGCGGCGCGCCCGGCGGCGGTTTCGGGCTTGCCCAATAAGCCCCAGGGCTTCACCACCAGCACCAGCGCCATGAGCAAAAACACCAATACCAGCGTGATTTTCGGGAAAATCAGCACGCCAAAAGCCTGCAATTGGCCGATCAATAGGGCCGCGAGGAACGCCCCCCCGATGGATCCCATGCCGCCAATGACCGTGACAACAAAGGCTTCGGTAATCACGGCAAGATCCATTTGCCCGGATGCTGAAAGCCGCGGAATCTGCAAGGCACCACCCAGCCCGGCAAGAAAAGCCCCCAGAAACAAGGTGCCGGTGAAGAGCATTGCCTGATTGACGCCAAGCGCGCCGACCATGTCGCGGTCACGCGTGGCGGCACGAATCAAAATGCCAAAGCGCGTCTTGTGCATGAGCAACCATAAAAGCCCGAGCACAACAGGGCCGATAAAAATCAAAAACAGCTCATAAGCCGGGAAGCGTTGATCCAGAATATAAACGCCATGGCGCAGGCCGGGCGCGCGCGGGCCTGGGATATCCACCGGGCCCCAGATCTTCAGCACCGCATCCTGCACCATCAAGACGACGCCGAAAGTGGCCAGCAATTGGAACAGTTCCGGCACCTTATAGATGCGCCTGAGCAATAGAAGCTCCATCACCACGCCAAGCAGCCCAACCGCCAAGGCTGACAAGAGAATGCCGAGGAAGAACAGCGTCGGCGATCGATCAAATGTCAGCAGCCACGGGACGATGGTGACCGCGATATAGGCCCCGAGCATGTAAAAGGACCCATGCGCGAAATTCACGATACGCGTCACGCCAAATACCAGCGTGAGGCCCGAGGCAATGATGAAAAGCGAAGAAGCGCTGGCCAGCCCCGACAGGGACTGGACCAGCAGAAAGCCGAATTCCACTATCCCGCCTTGCGCGCGGCGCGGACTTCTTCTTCAGGGAACATGTAATCCGCGCCATCGGCATAGCGCGCATTGCGCATGGTACCCCGGCCATCGCGCAGCACCGTTTCCCCAACCCAGGTGCCCATGGTGCCCTGCTGGTCAATCCCGCGCATGGTCACATTGCCAACCACGGTATCGCTGCGGAGATCACGCAGCGCTTCAATCAGGGCTTCATTATCCAGGCTGCGCGCCTTGTTCAGCAGATTGGCGATAACCTGGACCGTGACATAGCCCAGCAGGCTGCCCTTGCGGGGTGTATCATTGAAGCGCGCGCGATAGGCATCGACATAGGCCTTATGCGCCGCCCCTTCGATTTGCTCCCAGGGATAGCCGGTCACGACCCAGCCTTCGGGGCATTCATCGCCCAGCGGAATCATGTATTCGGGTTCACCCGTCAGCATGGAAACGACATAGCGGCGTTCGAATAATCCGCGTGTATTGCCTTCGCGCACGAAGGCGGTCAGGTCCGGGCCAAACAGCACATTGAAAATCGCATCCGGCCGTGCCTGTGACAGCGCGCCCACCGTGGCGCCGGCATCCACGCGGCCGAGAGCCGGATATTGTTCGGCGACAATTTCCGCCCCGGGGATCACGCTGCCAATCAGGCGCTTGAAATTCGCTGCGGCCGATTGGCCATATTCATAATTGGGCGCCACAATGGCCCAGCGCTTTTGCGTTTTGCCGCGGGAAGCCTCCACCAGCATGCGCGTTTGCATATAGGTGGATGGGCGCAGCCGCCATGTGTAACGATTACCCTGCGCCATGGTCAGCGCATCGCTTAGCGGTTCGGTCGCCAGGAACAGCCTTTTGCGCTGATTGGCGAAATCCGCCACGGCCAGCCCGACATTGGACAGGAAGGTGCCGGCAATGAAAGCCACGTTTTCGCGGGTCAGCAATTCCTCAGCGACGCGCACGGCATCACCCGGGGTTGAGCCATCATCGCGGAACACGAATTCCAGGGGCCGCCCGCCCATGACCCCGCCAGCGGCATTGATCTGATCGGCGGCCAATTGCATGGCGTTGCGATACGGCACCGAAAAAGCCGCCATGCGGCTATAGGAATTGAGTTCCCCAATCCGGATTGGCGCGCCCTGTGCGGCAAGGCGCTTCGGCAGGCCCACCAGGCCCGCTGTCGCCAGCCCGACGCTACCCGCCAGCGCGCCACGGCGAGAGAGAGAAAAGTCACCCATGACCAGCCCCTTTTTCATTGATTTCCCGGCTGTAGCATGGCCTTGGTGCTGCCCTCGGTCCAGGGGAAATCCGCCAAAAGCGTGACCTCACCGCATTGCGACAGATTCCGACTAGCCCTCAGGCCTGGGCTCGGCTAGAAGCCCCCCGTTATGACCACTGTCCTTATCGTCCTGCACCTTTTTGTGACCATTGCGCTGATCGGCGTCGTCCTGCTCCAACGGAGTGAGGGCGGGGGCCTTGGCGTGGGGTCCTCGCAAGGCATGGGGTCCTTCATGGGCGGGCGTGGCACAGCCAATCTGCTCACGCGCAGCACGGCGATCCTGGGCGCGGCCTTTTTCGGCCTGGCGCTTGCGCTCGCTTTGATCAATCGCGGGACCTCGCAGCAGAACCGTTCATTGCTTGATGGCCCGGCACCGGCCAGCGCACCTGCCCCGGCACCTTCCAGCCTGCCGGCGTTGCCGAGTGTGCCGACGAATTAAGTCGGCAAAATCAGGGTTTCAGGATTTGGTCTATCGCGCGGGCCAGGCGAATATCGCGCTCTGACAGCCCGCCGGCATCATGGGTGGACAGCGTAATATCCACCCGGTTCCAGACATTGAACCATTCCGGGTGATGATCCTGGGCTTCCGCCAAAAGCGCCACGCGTGCCATGAAGCCCCAGGCTTCGGCAAAATCCTTGAAGTGAAAACGCCGGGTAATGGCGTCGCGCCCCGCCACCAGCTGCCAGTCTGGCAGTTCCTGGGGTAGCCGGGCGCGTTCCGCGGCACTCAGTTTCTCGACCATGGGCCAAGGCTCAGATCATCGCCATCCCACCATTCACATGCAGCGTCTGGCCGGTGACCCAGCCCGCCTCATCACTCGCCAGATATACAACGGCGGCGGCGATATCCTCGGGTGAACCCATGCGCTGGGTTGGGATCCGCGTCAGCAGTGCGGTTTTCTGCGCGTCATTCAACGCA
>JBDKIR010000120.1:0-3560 GCA_039797035.1 Pseudomonadota bacterium
GCCGGTTTTGATTCGATCACTGATTTTATCCCGATTTCAACGCTGGGCGATCAAAGCTTCTTGGTGGCGGTGCATCCCTCATTGCCGGTGCGCGATGTGCCGCAATTGCTGGCGTGGCTGCGTGACAAGCGCGGGGAAGCGACCTTTGCCACTACGGGCATTGGTGCGGCTTCGCATCTGGCAGGGGAATTGCTGAAGAAGCTTGCCGGTGTGGATTTCACCATTGTGCAATATCGCGGCACGCCGGCGGCGGTGACCGATTTCATGGCGGGCCGCGTGGATTTCATGATTGATAGCCAAACGCTGCTGGCGCCGCTGGTGCGTGATGGCAAGGCGCGTGGCCTGGCGGTGACCACGCCGCGGCGTTCGCAATTGCTGCCGGATTTGCCGACGCTTCAGGAAGTTGGCGTGGCGGGCTACGCGGCTTCATCCTGGCAGGCGCTTTACGCGCCGGTGGGCACACCCGCCGAAATCATCACCACACTCTCAACGGCCGTGACGGCAGTGCTGAATGATCCTGCCATTCGGCAACGTTTTGCCGATGCCGGTGTGGATCCGCTGCCGAATGACCCGGCGGCTTCCGCGCGCTTCATTCGCGCCGAGACCGATAAATGGGTGCCGATCCTGCGCGCAACCGGGGCAAAGCCGGGCTGATCTTATTCGGCCTCAGCGGCGGCGAATTGAATCAGGATCTGCCCTTCACGTACGGTTTCACCAACGCGGCAGGAAATGGTTTCAATCCTGCCTGCACGGGGGGCGGTCAGGCGAAATACGGTTTTCATCGCCTCCAGCACCACCAGCACATCGCCGCGCGCGACTTCCTGGCCTTCGCTGGCCAATAGCTGCGTGACCTGACCGGGCAGGGGTGCCAGCAGCCGGTCATCGCCGCCTTCTTCCTCACCCGCGCGCGCGATGGGATCCGGTAGGCGGAAGCGCCAGCTTTGCCCGGCATGCCGCAGGCTGATCGCCTCACCGTCGCGGTGGATGGAAGCGGAAAGCCGCATGCCATCCAGCAGCGCAGGAATGCGCCCATCTTCCAGCTTGGCATGGCGCGCGGTGATTTCCGCTGTGCCCACCGTGACGCGCCAACCATCCGCCAGAGGCGTCAGCGTGATGGCATGCACATCATCTTCAAGGTGAAAATCAAATACGCGCGCCGGGCGCGTATTGACCCACCAGTGATCGGTCGCATGCCAAGGTGACTGCGGGTCAGCGCTTGTCGCCGCCTGGATGCGCGCCGCTTCTTCTTCCAGCGCAAGCACGCCAAGTGCTGCGAGCGTCAGCGCTTGAGGCGAAGGTTGCAGCTTCGGCGTCAGCAATGTTTCGGCGTTGCGGCCGATGAAGCCGGTATCAATGCCACCCGCGGCGAAATCAGGATGTGCCAGAATGCGATCCAGCATATCCAGATTATGGGCAACACCGATGATATCCGAATGCGCCAAGCCAGCGCGCAGCCGCGCAATCGCCTCTGCCCGGCTGGGGGCATGGGCGATCATTTTCGCGACCATGGCATCGTAATGGATGCTGATACGATCACCCGCGACAAAGCCGCTATCAATCCGCAAGCCCTGATCGGAAAGCCGGAAGACCTGAAGCGCGCCGATGGAAGGCGCGAAATCCCGCGCCGGGTCTTCAGCGTAAAGGCGAAGCTCCATCGCATGGCCTTGGGCGCGGATATCTTGCTGGCGCACAGGAAGTTCCTCGCCAGCGGCCACGCGCAATTGCCATTCCACCAGATCAAAGTCGGTGATAGCTTCCGTCACCGGATGTTCCACCTGCAGGCGCGTATTCATTTCCAGAAAATAGAAGCCGCCATCCTGTGCAATGAATTCCACCGTGCCGGCGCCTTGATATTGCACGGCCTTGGCGGCGGCGACGGCCGCGGCCCCCATGGCATCGCGCATGTCAGCGCTGATGCCGGGTGCGGGCGCTTCCTCAATCACCTTCTGGTGGCGGCGCTGGGCTGAGCAATCGCGTTCAAACAAATGCACCGCATTGCCATGGCTATCGCCAAATACCTGCACTTCGATATGGCGCGGGCGTTCCAGATAGCGTTCGATCAGCACGCGATCATCACCAAAGGCCGAGGCACCTTCCTGCCGCGCGGCACGCAGCGCATCTGCAAAATCGCCCGCAGCACGCACGACACGCATACCACGACCGCCACCGCCGGCGACGGCTTTGATCACTAGCGGAAAGCCGATGCGCTGCGCCTCACCGGCCAGGAAATCCGCATCCTGTTCCGTGCCGTGATAGCCAGGCAAAAGCGGCACACCGGCCTTTTCCATCAACGCCTTGGCTGAGCCCTTGGACCCCATGGCGCGCATGGCAGAAGCCGTTGGGCCAACAAAGATGATCCCGGCCGCTGCACAGGCTTCCGCGAAGGCCGGGTTTTCCGACAGAAAGCCATAACCCGGATGGATCGCATCCGCCCCCGCGCGTTTCGCGGCGGCGATAATGGCCGGGATATTCAAATAACTTTCGCGCGCCGGCGCGGCACCGATATGGATCGCCTCATCAGCCATTTGCACATGCTGCGCGGTTTCATCAGCGTCTGAGAATACCGCGATGCTGCGCAACCCCATGCGGCGCGCGGTGCGGATGATGCGGCAGGCGATTTCGCCACGATTGGCAATCAGCAGATTTTGCAACATGGCCGCCCCCTACATCCGGAACACGCCGAAGCGTGTCTGTTCAATGGGTGCATTGCAGGCCACCGCGAGTGACAACCCCAGGATGCGTCGCGTATCAGCCGGGTTGATGATGCCATCATCCCAAAGCCGCGCGCTCGCGTGATAGGGATGGCCTTCGGTTTCATACTTGGCGCGGATCGGGGCCTTGAAGGCTTCCTCCTCCTCAGCGGGCCATGGCTTGCCTTGCGCTTCCATATTGTCGCGCCGGAGTTGCGCCAGCACACTCGCCGCCTGTTCGCCGCCCATGACGGAAATCCGCGCATTGGGCCACATGAACATGAAGCGCGGATCATAGGCGCGCCCACACATGCCGTAATTGCCGGCGCCATAGCTGCCGCCAATCACCACAGTGAATTTCGGCACGCCCGCAGTCGCCACCGCCGTCACCAGTTTCGCGCCATCCCGCGCAATGCCGCCGGCTTCATATTTCCGCCCCACCATGAAGCCTGAGATATTCTGCAGGAACAGCAGGGGAATGCTGCGCTGGCAGCAGAGTTCAATGAAATGCGCGCCCTTCAGCGCGGATTCCGAAAAAAGGATGCCATTATTGGCAAGGATGCCGATGGGATAGCCATGGATATGGGCAAAGCCGCACACCAAGGTGGTGCCATAAAGCCGCTTGAATTCATCGAACTCGCTGCCATCCACCAGGCGCGCAATCACTTCCCGCACATCATAGGGGGCGCGGATATCGGCGGGGACGACGCCCAGCAATTCGCGCTCGTCATAAAGCGGCGCGCGTGATGCCCGCAGTGCCAATTGCGGCGCCATGCGTGGCCCAAGCCCAGCCACAATGCGGCGACAGATCGCAAGCGCATGGCGATCATCCTGCGCGTAATGATCCACCACGCCGGATTGGCGCGCATG
>JBDKIR010000121.1:0-3975 GCA_039797035.1 Pseudomonadota bacterium
GACATGCGGGGAGCATGGCACGCGCCGCCCGCTTCGCCCATGGGGCACGCTGCCCATCACCCGCTAAGGCAGATTTACCCTGATGCTGATCGGGCAATGATCGCTGATCAAATCCCGCAAGGCAGGGTCCCTTTCCCCATAGGCAAAGACGCGAAAGCTATCGCGCACCATCCAAACCCGTGCCTCCAGCCCCAAAAGCATGTGATCAATGAAGGGGCGCCCCTGCCCGTCACGCGCCCAGCACGGGTTGGAAAACCCCTCGGTCACGCGGCGAAGCGGTGCGGCATCCTGCAAAGCCACCAGCATGTCATCATCACGGGAAAAACGCCGATTGAAATCGCCCAGAATGACGAAGGCTGCGTTTTCCCGGCGCCGATCGGTGATCCAATCTGCCAATATCTCGGTTTGCCGGCCCAGGTTTTGACAATCACTGCTATTGGGCTGGCGGAGTGATCCCTGGGCACAGCCGCCATCCAGGTGAATGGAAAGCAAACGCAGCTTCGCCCCATTGGCCCCATGTAGCGTGATATCCGCCCCGCGGCGGAGAGAACGGCGCGCAGTCGGGCGCAAATCCAGCGCACTCACATCCGGGTTGCGCGTGACCGAAAGATGTTTGCGCCATGCAAAGCCGGAACGCTGAACATCCGTCTCTGCCGGGAAATGAAACTCATAATCCCTGGCATCAAACACCCGCGCGGCCGCCAAAGGCCCATCCACTTCCTGCAAGGCCACAATATCCGGCGCCAATCTTTCGGCATAAGCGCGCAAACGCGCAAAATCCCGCTCGGTCCTGGCGGGCAGATTGGGCGGCAGATCAGGATGCCCGGCAGGCTTGGTGGTAAGCCAGGCGATATTCCAACTCGCGATTTTGATATCCTGCGCCGCTGCGGGCGGCACCAGGATCAGCAGGGCTAGCAGGATCAGCGCACGCATAGCGGCCTCATACCAATCGTGCCGCTTCGGGCACTGTTTCGATACGATTGGTTAAAACTTCCAATCGCCGCGCGCCAGAGGCAATCAGAAAATCGGCCAGGGCTTTGCGTAAACCAAGCCCTCATGCGCTTTGCCTCTTTGGCCAGGTCGCGATCAGCACGCTCAACATCATCAGCGCAAAGCCAATGGCGTGGATGGTTGTGAAGCTTTCCCGCAAAATCACCACGGCGACCAGCGCGGCGGTTGCGGGCAGGAAGGCCGTGAAAATGCCCGCCACACCAGCACCCACTCGCTGCAATCCGGCATACCAAAGCAGCAGGCACAGCACACTCGCGGTCACGCTATGGAATACCAATAATGCCGCAAGGCGCGGGTCCATCAGCGCTGTGATGCTGGCCATATCAGGCAAGGCAAAGGGCGCGAGCATGACTGCCGAGAAGATCTGCATCCAAAGGCTCGCGGTAATCACGCCAATCCGCCCCGCGATGCGCCGCGCCAGCAGCACATACAGCGCTTCGCCAATGATGCCACCAAAGATCAGGGCATTGCCAACAACAGACCCCGCCGCTTCACCGCTGCTGCGCGCCATTGTCATCGCCGCCATGCCAAAGGCAGCGAGGCCAACGGCGATCCATTGCGGTCGTGTCAAGCGTTCACGCAGCCAGAAGGCGCTGCCCAAAGCCACCACCGCCGGCAGGCTTGCCAGCACCAGGCCACCTTCCAAGGCTGAGGTCAGCCGCAAACCCGCAAGCAAGCCGGCATTGTAAATCACCGTGCCGAACAAGGCCTGCCAGGCAAGGTTCTGTAGCACCGGCCCTTCTAGCCGCGCTGCGCTTTCCAGCAAACGCGCCAAGGGCCACAACAACAGCACCGCCAAAACGCAGCGCAGAAAGGCAATCATCGGAATGGGCAGCGCTTCGGCAAGCAATTTGGCCACCGCGACATTGGCGCCCACCAGCGCCATGGAAAGCGCCAATTGCAGATAGGCAATCCGCAGCACGCCCGGCTTCACGCCGCTTCATCCACCTGCCGAAAGGGGGAAAGGGTTGCAAGCGCCGCCATTTCGCGTTCCATCGCTGGGCGTTCACGCGCCAGAAATTCCGCAACCGCGCGCGATAACCCAGGATGCGCGATCCAATGCGCGGAATAGGTTGGCACGGGCAGATAGCCACGCTGGATCTTGTGTTCGCCCTGCGCGCCCGCTTCCACACGCGGAATGCCATGCGCAATGGCGAAATCCATCGCCATGTAATAGCAGAGTTCAAAATGCAGAAAGGGCACATCCACGGTGGCGCCCCAATTGCGCCCATAAAGCGCGTCCTTACCGATCAGATTAAGCGCCCCGGCGACCGGCACGCCATCCTGTTCAGCGACCATCAGCACAACGCGGTCACCCAATTTTTCACCAAGCAAGGGCCAGAAGCGTCGTGTCAGGTAAGCGCTGCGGCCCCATTTCTTATCAGTGGTGGCGCGGTAGAAGCGGTGAAACGCCTCCCAATGCGCAGGGGTGATTTCCGCCCCGCGCAGGCAGCGCAATTGCAGCCCCGCCGCCTGCACATCGCGCCTTTCACGCTTCAGCGCTTTGCGTTTGCGCGATGCCAATGCGCCCAGAAAATCATCAAAATCGCGATAGCCCGGATTGGTCCAATGGAATTGCGTGCCGATCCGCTGCAACCACCCCGCCGCGCCCAAGGCGCGCCATTCCTGTTCCTGGCAGAAGGTGATGTGAACGGATGATGCCTCCATCGCCTCCATCGCCTGCACCAAGGCCCTGGCCAGCACATCATGCGGCAAGGCTGTCGCCCGGTTGATCAGCAGGCGTGGCCCTGGCACCGGGCTGAAGGGCACTGCCACTTGCAGCTTCGGGTAGTATTGGCCGCCCGCGCGTTCCAAGGCATCGGCCCAACCATGGTCGAAGACGTATTCGCCCTGGGAATGGGTCTTCAGATAGGCCGGCGCACAGGCCAGTATCTGCCCCGCAGCATCGCGCAACACCGCGTGCTGGGGCAGCCACCCGCGTTCCGGCACGGCACTGCCGCTTTCTTCCAAGGCCAGAAGAAAGGCGTGGCTGACAAAGGGATTGTCATCACCGGCGCAGCTATCCCAATCCCGCGCCGGGATATCTGCAATATGCGCATGCAGGCTTAGCGCCAGGGACGCCGCTTCATCACTCATGGGCGTCATGTTGTTCCTGCAAGCCTGCGTGCAAGCGATGCCTCAGGCGATTTCAAACATGCCTTCAACCTCAACGGCGGCATCACCGGGCAAGGACGGCACGCCGATGGTGGTCCGCGCATGGCGGCCGATATCACCAAAAACTTCCACCGCCAGATCGGAAGCGCCATTCATCACCAGGGCGTGCTGCGTGAACTCCGCCGGGGCGGCAATGAAACCGCCCAACCGCACCACCCGGCGCACCTTATCAAGGTCACCCGTCGCCGCCTTCAATTGCGCCAGCAGGTTGATGAAGCAAAGCTGCGCGGCCTCACGCCCCACCTCAATGGAAACGCCGGCGCCAAGCTTCCCGGTATAGGCAATCTTGCCATCGCGCACCGGCACCTGGCCGGAAATCACCACCAGCTTGCCGGTGATATTGAAGGGGACGTAATTCGCAATCGGTGCTGCCGGGGTCGGCAAGGTAATGCCAAGTGCCTGCAGTTTCGCCTCAATGGTCCCGGCCATGCTCTCTCTCCTCCGGCTGAATGATGGTGCCCGCGTCCCGCCTCAGGCGGCGGGGCGCAAATGGCGCCGCAAACGGGGCGAAGGATGCGCTGGCAGTTCGAGCGGAAGCAAGGGGAGTGTCGCCACGCGCGGTTGCAGCGTTTCTTCTTCCACCGGATCGGGCAGATCTTCGCGCCCCAGATAATCCCGCGCCAGGCGCCGGAAGGCCCAATCCAGCACGGATGTCGCGCGGCGAATGCCTGGGTCACCTTCCACCGCGCCGCCATGGCCGGGCGTATAGGCATAGGCATTCACGAAACTCGCCAGCGGCACGCCCTGCGCCAGGCCAAGCGAAACCGCCTGCGCCACGGCTTCCATCAG
>JBDKIR010000122.1:0-3989 GCA_039797035.1 Pseudomonadota bacterium
GTACGGCGCGTCCCACAGGGGGGAGCGTCGGGGAAGTGGCATTGCTGCAGGCGGCTGGCCCCGGGGTCAGCCCGGATATTCGCCGCCAGGTTGACGAAGAAAGCCAAAGATTGGACCGCCCTCAGCGGGATGTGGCCGATCGGCTGATGTTCTGGCGCGATCAGCCGCAGCCGGGCATTGTCGTTGACCCCACACGCGAAGTCGCACGGATGCGGGAGAATGCCTCGCTGGGTCTGGACGCTGCGACGGGTGACACACCGGTTGAACAACCAGCACGACGCAGCCTTTGGCAAAGGCTAGGTTTCTGACCCGAATGGGGGTGGGTTTTTGGGCCGCGTGATACTATCTGCCCAGGCATGATCCGTTTGACCCGCCGCCAAACCCTTGCCGCTGCCGCGGCGCTTGCCGCCAGTGCTGCCCCCCTGCCGGAAGCCCAGGCCCAGACCGAACGCCCGCTTTTCGGCGCGCAAAGCTGGGTGCTGCCCAATGGTCTGACGGTCGCCTTTATTCCCTATCGGCGGGCGCCGGTGGTGACCCAGTATTTGTATTATGCCGCAGGCAGTGCGGAGGACCCGGCCGGGAAATCCGGCGTGGCGCATTTCCTGGAACATATGATGTTCAAGGGCAGCCCGAAATTCGCGTCAGGGGATTTTTCCCGTGCGGTGGCGCGCGAAGGCGGCAATGACAATGCCTTCACCTCGCGCGATGTGACGGCCTATCACCAGCAGATTGAAGCTTCCCGTTTGGGCCTGATCATGGGGATGGAGGCGGATCGCTTCGCGGCAGCGCTGATCCCGGCGGCCGAGCTGGAAAGCGAACGCAATGTGGTGCTGGAAGAACGCCGGCAAAGGACCGATTCCAACCCGCGCGCCCGCTTTCGGGAAGCCTTTGGCGCCGCGCTTTGGGGCGGCCAGCATTGGGCAGGACGGCCGATCATCGGCTGGGAGGATGAAATCCGCGCCATTACGCGTGATGATCTGGCGCGCTTCCATGCCCAATTCTACGCGCCAGCCAATGCAACGCTTGTCATCAGCGGCGCGGTGGAAGAACCGGAAATCCGCCGCGTGGTGGAAGAATATTACGGTGGCATCCCTGCCCGCCCGCATGCGCGGCGTGATCGCGCGCCCGCCCCATCCCAGGTGGTGCAGGACCGGCTGATCCGCCGCGACCCAACGGCGCGTGATGCCGCGTTCCTCAAGGCCTGGATGGCGCCCTCACTCACCGCTGGGGCGACGGAACAGGCCCTGCCGCTCGAAGTGCTGTCGCATTTGTTGGGGGGCGGCCAGGGTAGCCGCCTGCATAAGGCGTTGGTGGAAACCGGCCTCGCGGTCTCGGCGGGCACTGGGTATGATGGCGATGCGGCAGGCGCGACCGAATTCTACCTTTCCGCCATGCCACGCCCTGGCGTCACGCCCGAACGGCTGGAGGAAGCGATTGCCGCCGCCATCGCGGCGCTGTTGCAGGAAGGCCCAACCGAGGCTGAGGTTGCGCGCGCCATCCGGCAGCTCACGGCGGGCGCCCTGCTGGCGCTGGATGGCTTCGGGGCCGCGCCCCGCATGGTGGGTGGGACCCTTGCCATTGGCCTGCCGCTTGATGTCGTTGAGTTTTGGCCCGCGCGTATTCGCGCCGTGACCCGCAGCCAGGTGGAGACTGCCGCCCGCGCCGTGCTGGGCGCTGCCCCGCATACCGCCGCTTGGCTCTTGCCCGGCGCATGAGTAGCAATTTTCGCCTGCCGATCCGCAGTGTCACTGCCGATGGGCTGACCGCATGGCTGGTCGAAGACCATTCCGTGCCGGTCGTGTCGCTTGCCTGGTCCTGGGCAGGTGGGGCGGCGTTTGACCCTGCCGGGCAGGAAGGGGCGGCCGCGATGGCGGCCGGGCTGCTCACCGAAGGGGCGGGCGATATGCCGGCCATCACCTTCACCGATGCCCTGCGCGATGCCGGCATTGCGCTTTCCTTCAGCGCCGCACGGGATGGGTTTGATGGCGGCTTCCGCTGCCTGACCGATGCGCTGCCTGAGGCTGAGCGCCTGGCGAAGCTTGCCATGACAGCGCCGCGCTTTGACGCAAGCGCAGTTGAAAGACTGCGCGCGCGCGCCATTGCCGGGGCGCGGCAGGCGCTGGAAACGCCGCGCGGGCAAGCGGGCCGCGCCTTCTGGGCGGCCGCCTTCCCTACTCATCCTGCCGGGCGACCTTCCAGCGGTACCGCGGAAAGCCTCGCCGCGCTGGATATAGCGGCCATGCGCAACCTGCTGACGCGGCAATTGCGCCGCGATGGCCTGACCATTGCCGCCGCCGGAGCCATTACGCCGGATGCTTTGGGCGGCTTGCTGCGGCGCCTTTTTGCCGATTTGGCGCAGGGCGCGCCGGAAGCGCCCCCTGACCTGCCCGCCTTCACCCCCTTTGGGCTGCGCGTGATTGAAGTGGAAAGCCCGCAATCCCAGGCGGTTTTTGGCCAGCAAGGTATTGGCGCCCAGGATCCGGATTTTGAAACCGCGCAGATCATGCTGCGTATTCTGGGCGGGGGCGGCTTTTCGTCTCGGTTGACGGAGGCCGTGCGCGTGAAGCGTGGCCTTACCTATGGCATTGGCATCGGGCTTGATACCAGCTTTGGCGGTGGGGTGCTGATGGGCAGTGTTGCCAGCGACAATGCCAAAATCGCCGAAGCCCTTGCGGTGACGCGGGCGGAATGGGCGCGGATGGCCGAAGAAGGGCCGACCGATGACGAAATGGTCGAAGCGGTGGCCTATCTGACCGGTTCGCTCGCGCTGCAATTCACGGATTCCCGGCGTATTGCCGGGACATTGCTCGCGATGCAGCGCAATGCGCGCCCGATAGATTGGCTGGATGGGCGCACCGAACGGCTGCGCGCGGTTACCCGGGCCGACGCGGCCCGTGTTGCGCGCAAGCTGCTGAAGGCCGAGGCGCTGGCCGTGACCGTGGCCGGCAAGCCGATCGGACTATGAAGCGAGTTTCGTGAATTTTTTGACATTTTTCCGCAATGTTATGGAAAATGCCCTTTTTTGCATCAAATAGCCGCACCAAAACCAGCCACGGATCGAAACTGCATAAAATTGCATCATAAAATTTAAATATCGCCGTTTCAGGCCGGTTTTCGGCTGGCACAGTAATCGCAGTGCATCGCGCCAAGGCAGATTGTGATGCTGGGGTCATCGGATCCAGCGCGCCCTGCCCCTGTCTGGAGATCAGCGATGACCGATATCCTTAGCCACCGCATTTCACGCCGCGCGGCCTTGCTCGGCATGGGTGCGGCCCTTGCAACCCCTGCCATCCATGGCGCTTCCGCGCAGGGCGCCCCGATCAAGGTCGGCGTTTTGCACTCCCTTTCCGGCACCATGGCCATCAGCGAAACCGCGCTGCGTGACACCGTGCTGATGATGGTGGAAGGCATCAATAGCCGGGGTGGCTTGCTCGGCCGCCGCGTGGAAGCCGTGGTGGTGGACCCCGCTTCCAATTGGCCGCTTTTCGCCGAAAAGGCGCGTGAGCTTCTGCAAGTGGCGAAGGTGGATGTGACCTTCGGGTGCTGGACCTCGGTCAGCCGTAAATCCGTGCTGCCGGTGTTTGAGGAATTGAACGGCTTGCTCTTCTACCCCGTGCAGTATGAAGGCGAAGAGCAATCGAAGAATGTCTTCTACACCGGCGCGGCGCCCAATCAGCAGGCGATCCCGGCGGTGGAATATCTGATGTCGAAGGATGGTGGTGAAGCGCGCCGCATTGCGCTGCTTGGCACGGATTACGTCTATCCGCGCACCACCAACCGAATCCTGCGCGCCTTCCTGAACAGCAAGGGCATCAGCGATGCCGATATCATGGAAGAATATACGCCCTTCGGCCATTCCGATTGGCAGGGCATTGTCGCGCGCGTGAAGCGCTTTGCCGGTGAAGGCAAGCGCACCGCGATTGTTTCCACCATCAATGGCGATGCGAATGTTCCTTTCTATCGGGAACTCGGCAACCAAGGCATCAAGG
>JBDKIR010000123.1:0-3883 GCA_039797035.1 Pseudomonadota bacterium
GACCAACCATCTGGCCATGGAAACCATTCAGGAGCTTGAGAAAATCAGCCTGACCCATGTGCCCTTCCGTGGCGCTAATGAAGGGGTCACCGCCGTGCTTTCGGGCCAGGTCGATATGATCTGCGACAGTTCCACCTGGGCACCCAATGTGGAAGCCGGCCAGATGCGCGCCCTTGCGGTCTGGAGCGCGGAACGCGCGCCGCGCTTCCCGAATATCCCAACCTTGAAGGAGCTTGGATATGATCTGGTAGTCGCTTCGCCTTATGGCGTGAGCGGCCCCAAAGGCATGGACCCGGGCATTGTGCGCGTTTTGCATGATGCGATGAAGGACGCGCTGTTCAGCCCGGAAAACACCCGCATCCGGGCACAATTTGATATGCCCTTGGTGTATCAAGACACGGATTCCTATCGGCGCTTCATCCTTGACCGCGTCGAATACGAAAAAACCATGGTGCGGCGCCTTGGCCTGACATTGGATGGTTGAGGAGGTAGCTGATGATCACTCTCCCACGCCGATCACTAATCGCCGCCGGCACCAGCCTTCTGGCGGCGCCCGCGCTGGGTCAGGGCCGATTTCCGAATAGGCCGATACGCTTCCTGATCCCTTGGGCGCCTGGCGGGCTGCTTGATGGTTTCATGCGCCTTCAGATTGAATTGTTTCAGCAGGAACATGGCCAGACGATCATCATCGAAAATCGTCCGGGTGCGCGCGGCACCCTGGCCGCACAGCAATTGCTCACACAAGCACGGCCAGATGGCTATACGCTGGCGCATCATCATCTTTCGGTCATCCGCCATCCCTTCCTGACCAAGCGCCCGACCTGGGATCCGGTCAATGACTTCACCTACATCATGCAACAGACAGGCTTTATCTTTGGCCATGTCGTGCATCCCGCCTCAGGGTGGAATACGCTCAAGGAAATGTTCGCCGAAGCCCGGCGCCGGCCCGGGCAATTAACCTATGGCACATCGGGCATTGCCACATCCAACCACCTGGCAATGGAAGAACTTTGCGAAAAGGAAGGCGTTGAAATGATCCATGTGCCCTATCGCGGCACGTCGGAAAATATCACTGCGCTATTGGCTCGGCAGATCGATTGTATCGCCAATTCGAATTCCTGGGCCCCTAATGTTGAAGCGGGGCAAATGCGTTTGCTCGCGGTCTGGACACGGGAACGCCTGGCGGCTTTCCCGAATGCGCCAACCTTGCTTGATCTTGGCTATGGCATGACCGTGACATCGCCCTATGGGATTACCGGCCCCAAAGGCATGGACCCGGAAATCACGGAATTTCTGCATCAGGCCTTCAAGAAAACACAGCACCACCCCTTGGTGCAGGAATATATGAAGAAAAATGATCTACCCAATGAATATCTGGGCCCTGCGGCTTATACCGCCTTCGCGCGGGATCGGGCTGTTTATGAAGAACGTATGGTAGCGAAGCTGAAACTGAGCATCGACTGAAAAAGAAACGGGAGGGACAAGCCCTCCCGCTCTACCAAGCCAGGTCCATAGCACCTGATCTACTCCCGCAGATCAGGCGCGACCGCACTTGGATCTCATCAAATATCGAGCATCAAGCGCCGCGGATCTTCGATGCTTTCCTTGACGCGCACCAGGAAGCTGACGGCTTCCTTGCCATCCACAATGCGGTGGTCATAGGAAAGCGCGATATACATCATCGGGCGGATTTCGATCTTGCCGCCAATCGCCATGGGGCGATCCTGGATCTTGTGCATGCCCAGAATGCCCGATTGCGGCGGGTTCAAGATCGGCGTGGACATCAAGGACCCGTAAATGCCGCCATTGGTGATGGTGAAGGAACCACCGGCCAATTCTTCAAGCTTCAAGGCGCCATCACGTGCACGCTTGCCGAATTCGCCGATGCGCTTTTCAATTTCGGCAAAGCCCATCGTATCCGCATTGCGCAGCACCGGCACCACCAGGCCCGAAGGCCCGCCCACCGCGATGCCCATATGGACGAAGTTCTTATAGACGATCTCATCGCCATCAATTTCCGCATTGACGGCCGGGAATTCCTTGAGCGCGGCAATGCAGGCCTTCACGAAGAAGGACATGAAGCCAAGCTTCACGCCATGGCGCTTTTCAAAAGCGTCGCGGTATTCGGAACGGAGCGCCATGGCAGCCGACATATCCACCTCATTGAAGGTGGTCAGCATCGCGGCTGTATTCTGCGCTTCCTTCAAGCGACGCGCGATGGTGGCACGCAGCCGTGTCATCTTCACGCGTTCTTCGCCATGCTCCGGCGCACGCGGCGACTTGGGCGCGGCAGCGGCCGGCGCGGCGGCGGGTTGCGCCAGATAGGCCAGCACATCGCCCTTGGTGATGCGCCCATCCTTGCCCGTACCCGCGCCAATCGCCGCGGCGCTGGCGCCGGTTTCGGCCATCATCTTGGCAGCGGCAGGCATCGGCGCATGGCCTGAAGCGGCAGCGGGTGCGGGCGCGGGCGCCGCAGCCGGTTTCGCGGCTGGCGCAGGTGCAGCGGCGGCCGCAGGCTTGGCCGCGGCAGCGGCACCGGCCTGGATGCTGCCCAGCACCGCACCCGGCGTGACTTCAGCGCCGGCGTCAGCGGCGATGGCGGCAATCACACCGGCCACCGGCGCATTCACTTCAACCGTTACCTTATCGGTTTCGAGTTCCACCAACGGCTCATCCGCCGCCACGGCCTCACCGGCTTGCTTCAACCAACGCGCGACAGTGGCGGTGGCAACGCTTTCGCCCAGGCTGGGCACGACAATATCGGTCATCGCTTATTCCGTTCCAAAACCGATGCTGCTCAGCCGCCAAGGGCCGTGCGCACCAATGCTTCCTGTTGTTGTTGATGCACTTTGGCGAGGCCGGTGGCGGGGCTCGCCGCTTCCTCGCGGCCGACGTAATCGGGGCGCTTCGCCTTGATGTCCAAGGTTTTCAGAACCGCTTCGATCTTGCGATCGACAAAGGTCCAAGCGCCCATGTTTTCCGGTTCTTCCTGGCACCAGACCACTTCGGCATTGGTGTATTGCGCCAGCACCGGCGGCAGGCTGATCTTCGGGAAGGGGTAGAGCTGTTCCAGGCGCACAATCGCGACATCCTTGATGCCCTTTTCGCGGCGTTCCTGCAGCAGATCATAATAGACCTTGCCGGTGCAAAGCACGACGCGACGCACCTTCTTGGGCGGCGCGATCTTGTCCACCTCATCAATCACATGCCGGAAGCCGCTGCCCGGGCCGAATTCAGACAAATTGCTGACGGCCAGCTTGTGGCGCAGCAGGGATTTCGGCGTCATGACCACCAAGGGCTTGCGATAATTCGCCTTCATCTGCCGGCGCAACGCATGGAAGTAATTGGCCGGCGTCGTGAAGTTGCACACGCGCATATTGCGCTCAGCGCAAAGCTGCAAATACCGCTCCAACCGGGCGGAGGAATGTTCCGGCCCCTGCCCTTCATAGCCATGCGGCAGCAACATGACCAAGCCCGACATGCGGAGCCATTTGGTTTCACCAGACGCGATGAACTGATCGATGATCACCTGCGCGCCATTGGCGAAGTCACCAAACTGGCCTTCCCACAGCACCATCGTCTTGGGATCGGCCAGCGAATAGCCGTAATCGAAGCCAAGCACGCCAAATTCCGCGAGCAATGAATTGAAGGCTTCGAATTTGGCCTGACCGGCACGGATATTATTGAGCGGCGTGTATTCCGCTTGGCTCGCCTGATCGATCAGCACCGCGTGGCGATGGCTGAAGGTGCCGCGCTGCACATCCTCACCCGAAAGGCGCACACGGTGGCCTTCCAGCAGCAAGGATCCGAAGGCCAGCGCCTCACCGGTTGCCCAATCAATGCCTTCGCCCGTTTCAATCGCCTGGCGCTTCTGTTCCAATTG
>JBDKIR010000124.1:0-5166 GCA_039797035.1 Pseudomonadota bacterium
AGCGCCGTATGCGCATCCGGCACGCTGCGATAGGGCACATGGGTCAGTTCAATACCGGCCATGGAGCGAAATAATTCCCCGGCGAGATGGCCAAGGCTGCCAGCACCGACCGAAGCAAAAGTGAGCCTTTCGCGCCGCGATAAGGCAATCAGATCCGCCACTGAACGCGCCGGCAAGGATGCTGGCACCAACAGCACCGATGTCACGGTAGTGACTGTGGTGATCGGCGCAAAATCCCGAATGGTGTCATAAGGCAGCCGCGCGCGCAGGCTTGGGTTCACCGGATGGCTCGGAAAGACCATCAGCAGGCTGTGGCCATCCGGTTCCGCCCGCGCGACAGCTTCCGTACCGATAATGCCGCCAGCACCGGGGCGATTTTCCACAATCACCTGCCCGCCAAGCCGCGCCGCCAGACGTTCCGCCACCAGCCGCGCCAGCACATCCGTAATGCCGCCCGCCCCTGTAGGCACAATGATGCGCACCGGGCGCGTCGGATAGGATTGCGCTGCGACCATCCCTGGGCTTGCCACCAGGATACTGCCAAGCGCCAAGGCGCCGCGCCGCGTGGTGTGCATGGTGTCCCTCCCCTTATTGGTTGTTCAAGGCTATCCGCTTTCAGCCGAGGGGCAAACCGGAAGTTTAATCCCAGAGGGCCGCCAATTCCCCGACACGCGCTTCAATGGCCGCGCGGCGGCGCAGTTTCATCGTCGGCGTCAGTAAGCCATTTTCAATGGTAAAGGGTTGCGTCAGCCCATGACGCCTGATGCGTTCAATCACGGCGAGCCGCGCATTGACGCGCGCGACTGCGGCCGCAACGCGCCCCTCCTGCCCGTCTGCCGGGACAATCAGCGCGACCAAGCCAGGCTTGCCTTCCCCGGCAACCAGCGCCTGTTGAATTTCCGGTTCAGCCATCAACAGGCTTTCCACCTTGGCCGGGCTGATCATGTCGCCGCCCAGCAATTTGATGAAATCCCGCTTGCGATCCGTGATATACAGAAACCCGTCGCGCAATTCGCCGATATCGCCGGTATGCAGCCAAGGGCGCGGATCATCAGCAAGCGGCTTGAGCGCCCCTGCCGTGGCCTCCGCATTGCCCCAATAGCCGGTCATCACCAGATCGCCCTGCACGAGGATTTCGCCATCATCCGCGATGCGGCAGGCCACACCTTCCAGTGGCTTGCCCACGCTGTCATGCCGATTGGCCCAGGGCAGATTCACACTCACCACCGGGCCGGCTTCCGTCTGGCCATAGCCCTGCAGCACAGGAAGGCCGAGGGCGATAAAGAAACTCGCCAATTCAGGATCCAACCGCGCCCCGCCAGAGACCAGGGCCCGCAAACGCCCGCCAAATCGCGCCATGACCTTGCGACGCACCAAGCGGTCCAGCAACGCATCCTCCAACGCCGCAAGCGGTCCGCGTGACTGCCCCGCCAGGCGTTGTTGGCCGCGCCAAAGGGCGCGTTCAAACAACCAGCGCTTGGCGGGTTTTTCCTTTTCCAAGGCGGCCAGCAAGCGGGAACGCAAAACCTCAAACAGCCTTGGCACCGCTGTCATGATCGCGGGTTTGATTTCGGCCATTTCCTGCACCAGCCGATCCGCGCCGCGCGAATAGACCACTTCCATGCCATAGGATGGCAGCAGGAAACCGCCCACCGTGTGTTCGTAGCTGTGGGAAAGCGGCAGGAAGGAAAGATAGGGTTTTCCTTCCAGTTCCAGCCTTTCCGCAAGCGGCAGCACACCGCGCCTATTCGCCAGCAAAGCCCGATGCGGCAGCATGACCCCCTTGGGTGCGCCGCCAGTGCCGGATGTATAGATCAGGCAGGCAATGGCCTCCGGCGCGATGGCATGGGTTTCCGCCTCCAGCGCCAAAGCATCGGCCCGATGGGCCATGGCATCAGACCAGGCATGGGCCGCCACGCCCGCGCTTGGCTCGCAACACAGCATCCCATCCAGCCCATGGGCCAAAGCCGCCCCTTCCAGCACCCGCGCGGCCAAGGAAGGGGTTGAGATGATGGCAAAGCGCGCACCGGAATCGCGCAGGATATGGGCGTGATCGGTGGCAAGGTTGGTCACATAGGTCGGCACTGTAATGGCGCCGATCGCCATGATGGCCGTATCGGCAATGGGAAATTCGGGGCGATTTTCCGAAACCAGCAGCACACGGTCACCGGGTGCCACGCCCTGCGCCCGTAAAAACGCCGCCAAGGCCGCCACCTGTCGGGCGAAATCGGTCCAGGTGAGGCTCTGCCACGCCTTGTCACGCCAGAAGCGAAAGAGCGGCCGGTCCGGCCATTCCCGGGCCCGCGCCAGCATCATGGCGGGCAAATTCGGCCATGCTTGATCTGTGTAAGGCATATCCTCGCCCCTCTCCCGGTTTCTCATTATGTAGATTGCCCGTAGCCGCTTGGCCATGCGCGCCGACGGTCTATATGTGGGGGGTGACCAGATCCTTCCTCCCCGCCCCGCTCCGCGCGCCGCTTGATGGCGGTGCCGCCTCCTCCGACCTGCCTGTTTGGGATCTTTCCGATCTCTATGCCGCGCCCGATGACCCGCGCCTGAGCGCCGATCTGGCCCGCGTTGAACAGGAAGCGCGCGCCCTGGAAAGCCGCTTGGCTGGTAAGCTTGCGCGTCTGTCGGGCGATGAATTGGCGGCTGGGATCAGCCAATATGAAAAGCTTGAAGAAGTCTTGGGCCGGGTCATGTCCTATGCCCAGCTGGTCTTCAGCGGCGATGCCGAGGATGCCGCCAATGGCCGCTTCTATCAAACCATGCAGGAGCGTGTGACCAGCATCAGCAGCCATTTGATCTTTTTCACGCTGGAGGTGAACCGGCTGGAAGAAGCTACGCTCACGGAAAAACTCACAAGTTCCGCCGCCTTGGCGCAGTGGCAGCCCTGGCTGCGCGATTTGCGCGTTTTCCGGCCGCATCAATTGGCGGATGAGGTGGAAAAGCTGCTGCATGAAAAGGAAGTGACCGGCCGCGCCGCCTGGAACCGCCTGTTTGACGAAACCATCGCCACCATGAAGGTGAGTGTGCCGCTGCCAAGTGGCACGGAAAGCCTCACGGTCTCGGACGCGCTCAACAAGCTTTCCGATGGTAATCGCGCGGTGCGCGAAGCCGCCGCCAAGGGGGTTTCCGCAGCGTTTGCGGAAAAGGGCCGGCTGTTTACGCTGATCACGAATACGCTCGCGAAAGACAAGGAAATCATCGACAAGTGGCGGCGCTATCCGCGCCCCGGTTCCGCGCGCAACCGCGCCAATATGGTGGAAGATGAGGTGGTGGACGCGCTGGTTTCTGCCGTGCGCGCCAGCTTCCCGCGCCTGTCGCATCGCTATTACGCCATGAAGGCGAAATGGCTGGGCCTGCCGAAATTGCAGCATTGGGACCGCAATGCACCGCTGCCGGATCAGGATGACAGCCTGATCCCCTGGCCCAAGGCTGTCTCCCAAGTGCTGGATGCCTATGGTGCCTTCAGCCCGCGCCTGGCTGAAATAGGCCGGCAATTCTTCGACAAGCCCTGGATTGATGCGGCACTCCGCCCCGGCAAGGCCTCTGGCGCCTTCGCGCACCCCACCGTGCCTTCGGCGCATCCCTATCTGCTGGTGAATTATCACGGCAAGGCACGGGATGTGATGACGCTGGCGCATGAACTGGGCCATGGCGTGCATCAGGTGCTGGCGGCGGAACAGGGCTATCTCATGTCCTCAACGCCGTTGACACTCGCCGAAACCGCCTCCGTATTCGGTGAGATGATGACCTTCCGCGCCGTATTGGATGCGGAAACCGATCCGCGCCGCCGCCGTGGCCTGCTCGCCGCCAAGGTTGAGGATATGCTGAACACGGTGGTGCGTCAGATCGCCTTCTACCGGTTCGAGACATTGCTGCATGATGAACGCGCCAAGGGCGAATTGTCATCAGAACGCATCGGTGAGCTTTGGATGCAGGTGCAGACCGAAAGCCTGGGCCCGGCGTTTGATTTCTCGCCGGATTACCATGTCTATTGGTCCTACATTCCGCATTTCATCCACACGCCCTTTTATGTCTATGCCTATGCCTTTGGCGATTGCCTCGTGAATGCGCTGTATGGCGTTTATCGCGACGGTGGTGTGAAGGATTTTGAGGCGAAATATATCGAGATGCTGCGCGCCGGTGGCACGCTGCGGCACCAGGAATTGCTCGCGCCCTTTGGGCTAAATGCCGCCGATCCCGCCTTTTGGACCCGTGGCCTGGATGTAATTGCCGGCTTCATTGATGAGATCGAGCGCGCGGATGGCTGAAGATCGGGAAGCGCATTCGATTTTTGGCGAAGTGCGCCGCATGGTGCGCACTTCCGGCGCCGTCACCGGCATTGCCGCGCGCGTCGCCGGGCATAAGTTGTTTGGCTTTAAATCAGACGACAAGCATGCCGAGGATTTGAAGGCAGTGCTGGGCTCCCTCAAGGGGCCCATGATGAAGATTGCGCAATTCCTCTCGACCGTGCCGGATGCGCTGCCGCCGGAAATCGCCAAGGAATTGGCGACCCTTCAGGCCAATGCGCCGCCGATGGGCTGGCCCTTTGTGCGCCGGCGCATGATGAGCGAATTGGGCCCGGCCTGGGAAAGCAAATTCAAATCCTTTGAGCGTGACGCCGCCGCGGCGGCGTCTCTCGGCCAGGTGCATCGCGCCGTGCTGCCCGATGGCCAGCGTGTTGCCTGCAAGCTGCAATACCCGGATATGGCGAGCGTGGTGGAGGCTGACCTCCGGCAGCTGAAAATCGCCATGAGCCTTTATCGGCGCATGGATAGCGCGCTTGAGAATGAGGAAGCCTATATCGAGCTTTCCGACAGGCTGCGTGAGGAATTGGATTATCTGCGTGAGGCATCGCAGCAGCGGCTTTACGGCATCATGCTGCGTGATGTGCCCGGCGTGCGCGTGCCTGTACCAGTCGAAGCCTTTTGCACCAAGCGCCTGCTGACCATGTCCTGGCTGGATGGCCGCGCCATTCAGGCACGCATTGATGAAGACCCGCCCGAGGAAGAACGCGCGGCCTATGCGCGTGCCCTGTTCCGCGCCTGGTATGTGCCTTTCTATCGCTATGGTGTGATCCATGGCGACCCGCATCTTGGCAATTACCAGGTGCGGTCGGATGCGCCGGATAATGATGGCTTTGGCATTAATCTGCTTGAT
>JBDKIR010000125.1:0-2836 GCA_039797035.1 Pseudomonadota bacterium
CGCGGCTTCCATGCCGCGGATCGCTTCGGCCGGGGTATTGGTCGGCGCGTAAACGGCCATCCAGGCTGCGATATCATACCCCGCAAGCCCCGCTTCCTGGAGCGTTGGCAGGTTGGGCAGCAGGGCGCTGCGTTGTGCGCCCGTCACCGCCAGGGGCCGCACCTCATTCCCGCGTGCCAAGGGGATGCCGATTGTCAGATCCACAATGGCGAAGGAAATCCGCCCTGCCACCAGATCCGTCATGGTATTGGCCGAGGAGCGATAGGGCACATCCAGCACCTCGGCCCCGATCTGGCGAATGAAGCTTTTGCCGGCAGCCAGGTACACCGCCGACCAATGACCGAAATTGAGCTTGCCCGGTTCTGCCCGTGCCAGGGTGATAAATTCCGCAATGGTATTGGCCTTCACGCCCGGATGCACCGCGAGCATGAGCGGGAAAACGCCAATGCGGCCCACCGGGGCGAAATCACGCACCGGGTCATAGGGCAGGCTGCGATAAAGCGCTGGGTTGATCGCCTGGGTGGTGCCGGTGGTGAAGAAGAAGCTGTAGCCATCCGGCCTGGCGCGTGCTGCGGCAATCGCGCCGATATTGCCATTGGCACCACCGCGATTTTCGATCACCACCGCCTGGCCCAGATTGCGCCCGAGATGTTCCGCCAGGATGCGCGCGACGCCATCCGTGCCGCCACCAGCGGCAAAGGGCACAATCGCGGTGATGGGCCGTTCCGGCCAGGCGGCGAGTGTTGGGAATGTTGCCAGCGCCATGATGGCGCCGCTGATCCAGCCAAGAAGGCGCATTTTCCTCTCCCGTCCTGCGCGATTGTTCCGCGCTTTCGCAAGAAAGCCATGCTGTGCCGATGCACCGCACAGGTCCAGCCCCTTTGTGTTACTGGCCCAGCTTCCACTGCTTGCCCCGCTTCCACTGCTTGACAGCGTTTCGCTGGCTGCTGAGGCTTTTGGTCGGATAGGCGAGGATAACATCGTGACCGCTGCGCTGGATGGGCTGATTGTTCTGGATCTCACGAATTTTCTCTCTGGCCCCTATTGCACCATGCTGCTCGGTGATCTGGGCGCCGATGTCATCAAGGTGGAACGGCCCGATGGCGGCGATGATGCGCGGCGCATGCCGCCCTTCATCGATGGCCGCAGCCAGCCCTTTGCCGTGTGGAACCGCAATAAGCGCAGCATCACGGCGGATTTGAAAAAGCCCGAGGATGTGGAGCTGGTTCGGCAATTGGCCTTGCGTGCCGATGTGCTGGTGGAAAATTTCCGTCCCGGCACGCTGGCGCGGTTGGGTCTGGGGTGGGAGGCATTGAGTGCGGCCAATCCACGCCTGATCTGGTGTGCGATTTCCGGTTTCGGCCAAACCGGGCCTTGGGCGGATCATGGTGGTTTGGACATGATGGCGCAGGGCATGTCGGGCCTCATGGCCGGCAATGGGCCGCCTGATGGCGAACCCTATCGCTTGCCGATTGCCATTACCGATGTGACGGCGGGGATGTTCTCGGCCATGTCGGTGCTTGCGGCCTTGCAGGCGCGGGAGAAGACCGGGCAGGGCCAACGCATCGATCAATCCTTGTTCGAAGCCGGCGTGGCGCTTGGCGTTTATGAAGCCGCGCATGTTTTCGCCCATGGCACGCGCCCGACACGGCTTGGGCAATTGCATCGCGGATCAGCGCCCTATCGCGTGTTCCAGACCGCCGATGGCTACATCACGCTTGGTGCATCCAAGGAGAAATTTTGGCAGGCATTATGTGGCATTATTGGTCGGCCGGCATTGGCGGATGATCCGCGCTTCAAGACCAATGCGGACCGCGTGGCGAATAACGCTGCACTGATCGCGATTTTGCAGGATGTTCTGGCAACGCGCCCGAGTGCGGAATGGCTGGCAGCGCTTGGCAAGGCGGGCATCCCGTCAGAAGCGGTCTTGTCCTATGATGAAGCCTTGGCGCATCCGCAGGGACAGGCGCGCGGCCTGGTAAGCGTATTTGAAGACCCCGCACGCGGGCCGATCCAGCATCTGGCGTCGCCCTTGCGGCTGGAAGCAACCCCCGCGCGCATTGCCCGCCGTGCGCCGGATTTGGGCGAGCATGCGGCGGAAATCCGCGCCTGGCTTGCTGGGGCCAAGGCGCCATGATCCGCACCTTATTGGCCGTAGAGCGGATGCGCGGAACAACCCAGCCTGGTGTCTGATCTGGCGGCACGCGCCGTTATGCGGGCGGGATGGCGCGTTGCGGGATTCTTGCCGCCCCTTGCAAATTGCTTGACGTAGCCTGGGAGAAACGTGTCTGCTTTGCGTCAGGCTTTTCACGCTGGGCCGGCGCCGTCTTTCTGCCGGTTGTTTTCAGGCATGGCGAGAGGAGCCGTAGGATCGCGGCGGTATCCCCTGCCCGGTCGCGCGAAAGGGCGGAATAATGGCGATTGGTACCGTGAAGTGGTTCAATGCCACCAAGGGCTTTGGCTTCATTGTCCCTGATGACGGCGGCAAGGATGTGTTTGTGCATATCACGGCCGTGCAAAAGGCCGGGCTGCGCGGATTGAACGAAAACCAAAAACTCAGCTTCGATGTGGCGTCAGAACGCGGCAAGCCAGCGGCGATCAACCTCAAGCCACTGTAATCCAGCGTTATTTTTACAGCACTGTATCGGGATTGATGGGGGCAAGCCCGGCCACCAGCGCAGGGGCTGCCCGCCAGGCTGCCAGTACCTGCACCAGCCCATCTGGTGCGTCATCAAAAATCCCGTCCAACGCGGGGGCATCGGCCGGCAAGGCGACCCAGGCGTAAGGCGGCGGTGCGCCCGCCAGGATCAGGCCAATGGCGGTTGGCCCAATTTCC
>JBDKIR010000126.1:0-2830 GCA_039797035.1 Pseudomonadota bacterium
ACAAACCGCACCAGGCCGCGCGCCAGATCGTCTCGCCCGCCGAAATAATCATGCAGCACGCCATCAACACCCATGGACATGGCATTGATGGTGAAATCGCGCCGCGCCGCGTCTTCGCGCCAATCCGTGGTCCAGGCCACTTCGGCGTGGCGGCCATCGGTCAGCACATCACGCCGCAGCGCGGTCACCTCAATCGGTTGATGATCCCAGACAGCGGTCACCGTGCCATGCGCCAGGCCGGTTTCGAAAACCTTGCAGCCAGCTTCACGCAGGCGCGCGATGATATCCTCGGGCGGGAAAGGTGCCGCGATATCGACATCAGCCACCGGCAGCCCGGCCAACGCATCACGCACCGCGCCGCCCACGGCGCGGCTACCCGGCAGGGCCGCCAGCACCTTGGCTGTGGCGGCTTGGTCCAGAAAGTCAGGACGGGGGTGATGCGCGGTGGCCGCCGGCGCTGTCATCGCGGCATCTCCATGCGTCCTGGGGTGATCTCCGTGCCATCAATCCTGGCAGGCAAGTAATGCGCCCCCGGCGCGCTGGCGCGCGAAAGCCCGTACCAAAGCGCGCCCGCCACCATCAACACGGCCCCGCAAGCGGCAAGCCACAGCAGCACGCCGCTTGGTTCCCGCCCGGGATTGAGGCGGCGCCAGAGCAAGAACGCCGCGAAGGGCGCCAGGAACAGCAGGGCTTCGAAAACATAGGGCACAAGGCCATCCTATCCTGAGGCCTTGCGCGCCGCCATGCGCTTATGCGTCGCGCAGGACCGACGCCAAGGTCACCAGAACCGACGCAGTGGCCCCCCAGATGTAATGGCGGTCATGCGGCCAGACCCAGAATTCCCGCATGCGGCCGCGAAATTCCTGCGCGCGCCATTCCGGCTTGGCCGGATCCATCACATGGGCCAGCGGGTATTCAAAAGGTTCTTCCACCTCAGCCGGATCGGGGCGAAGCGTGAAGGGCGGGCGGAGCAAGGCCACCACGGGCGTGATCAGATAGCCCGTGCCGGTCAGCAAAGGCGGCAATTCCCCGACGATTTCGGGCAGGCGCGCATCAATGCCGACTTCTTCTTCCGCTTCGCGCAGTGCCGCGGCCACGGCGGTTTCACCAGGCTCCATCCGGCCGCCAGGGAAGGAAACCTGGCCGGCATGGGCCTTGAGTTTCGCTGAGCGGAGCGTGAGCAGCACCGTGGGTTCCGGGTGCAGCACCAGCGGCACCAGCACGGCGGCGGGGGTCATTTGCCCGCCACCACGGGCCTTCCGTTCCAGATCCTGTTCCGGTGAGGGGCGGTCGGGGCGTAAACGCTTGGGGTCGGCGATACGCGCCGCGAGGTCAGCCGCCGTCAGCGGAAAAAGCGCGGCATTGCTCACGCCTCGGGCGCGTCCAGCACGGGGGCTTCATCGATCGGGAAAAAGATCCCCTCGCTCCAAACGCCCAAAACCTCGCGCCCATCGATCGGTTCTGGCTGGGCCAGGGCGACCAATTCGTAGAATACCGCCCGGTTGATGCGCGCCTCCAGCCCTGGGCGCACGGTGATATAGGGGCGCGGTTCACGGCTCAGGGGGTCCAGATGCACCCGAATCGGGTGCTCGGCATCCGCTGTCACCATCTCATCAAGGTTGGTGCGGAAGGTCAGGCATTGGCGCGGCGCGCCATTGCCGCAATCGCAATCGCGCCAGAACAGTTCAACCGCGATGAAGGGGGCGTCTTCCACTTCAATGCGGCCGCGTTCCACCGGCGTTTCCAGGATATAGGACCCATCTTCGCCGCGCTTCAGAACAGAGCCGAAAAGGCAGACCATTTCCTTCCGGGCAATGGGGCTGCCGCGATAAAACCATGTGCCGTCGCGCGCGATTCGGATGGCCAAGTCGCCAGCATCATGGGGGCGGCGGGGCGGAGCGCGGTCAATCACATCGGCTTGAAAGTCATTCTTTGCTTTCGCCGTGCCGTGGAGCGTCATAATTCTACTCTACCCTTGCCCTTCGACCTTCCGAGACCCAACCTCTGCTGACGCGGCAGCCAAGCCCGGAATGTCTATTGCGACAAATATAGGGAGCCTATCCCGCATGCGTGAAGGTGCCGAGACCCAAGAAGCTGCATTCTTGGTGCAAGAAGTCGAAAAACTGGGCGGGCGCCTTGCCGCGGTGCGGGCCGCGATCGGAACCGCCATCCATGGCCAGGCCGATGTTGTTGAGCAAAGCCTGATCGGGTTGCTCTCGGGCGGGCATGTCCTGCTGGTGGGGGTGCCGGGCCTGGGCAAGACCCGCCTGGTGGAAACCCTGGGCCAGGTCATGGGGCTGGATGCGCGGCGGGTGCAATTCACGCCTGATCTGATGCCGGCCGATATCCTGGGCAGTGAGGTGCTGGAAGACCAGGCTGATGGCCGGCGCGGCTTTCGCTTCCTGAAAGGGCCGATCTTCTGCCAATTGCTGATGGCCGATGAAATCAATCGTGCCTCCCCCCGCACGCAATCCGCGCTTTTGCAGGCCATGCAAGAACAGCGCGTGGCGATTGCCGGGGAAATCCACCCTCTGCCGCAGCCTTTTCACGTATTGGCGACACAAAACCCGATTGAGCAGGAAGGCACCTATCCCCTGCCGGAAGCGCAATTGGACCGCTTTCTGCTCGAAATCGTGATGACCTACCCGGAGGAGGCGGCCGAACGCGCCATGCTTTTGGCGACGACCGGCGCGCCCGAAGCCCCGCCGCGCCAAGCCTTGACCGCCGCCGAATTATTGGCCGCCCAGGCGCTGATCCGGCGCATGCCGGTGGGCGAAAAAGTGCTGGAGGCGATTTTGCGTCTTGTGCGGGGCGCGCGGCCGGAAACCGC
>JBDKIR010000127.1:0-6090 GCA_039797035.1 Pseudomonadota bacterium
TCAACACGGGCATGACCGGCTATCAGGAAACCCTGACCGATCCTTCCTATGCCGGGCAGATCATCACCTTCACCTTCCCCCATATCGGCAATGTCGGCACCAATCAGGAAGACATCGAAGCGCTGACCCCCGCCGCGCGCGGGCTGATCGTGAAGCAGGATGTCACGGAGCCTGCCAATTACCGCGCCACGCGCCATCTTCATGCTTGGCTGGTTTCCCATGGCGTGCCGGGGCTTTCCGGCATTGATACCCGCGCGCTGACCGCGCGCATCCGCGATGGCGGCGCGCCCAATGGCGTTTTGTGCCACCGCGTGGATGGGAAGTTTGATATCGCGGCCCTTCGCGCCGAAGCCGCTGGCTGGCCGGGGCTGGAAGGCATGGATCTGGCGAAGGATGTGACCTGCCGGCAGAGCTATCGCTGGGATGAAACCGAATGGGCCTGGCCCACCGGCTTTGGCCGCCAGGCGGCACCGAAATACCGCGTGGTCGCGATGGATTACGGCGCCAAGCGCAATATCCTGCGCTGCCTGGCCTCTGCTGGTTGTGACGTGGTGGTGCTACCCGCTACCGCCTCGGCCGAGGAGATTTTCGCGCAAAAGCCGGATGGGGTTTTCCTGTCCAATGGTCCGGGCGACCCGGCGGCAACGGGCACTTACGCGCTGCCCGCCATTCGTGCCGTGCTGGATAAGAAGCTGCCGATTTTCGGCATCTGCTTGGGGCATCAATTGCTGTCACTCGCGCTTGGGGCGCGCACCTTCAAGCTGGCGCGCGGGCATCGTGGCGCCAATCAGCCGGTGAAGGATTTGACGACTGGCAAGGTTGAAATCACCAGCCAGAATCACGGTTTTGCGGTGGACCCGGAAAGCCTGCCGGCCAATGCGAAGGTCACGCATATCTCGCTATTCGATGGCACGAATGAAGGCATTGCGGCGACGGATCGCCCGGCCTTTTCCGTGCAATACCACCCGGAAGCGAGCCCCGGCCCTTCCGATAGCCATTACCTGTTTCATCGCTTCGTTGAAATGATCGAAAGGGCCAAGGCATGAGCAAGATGTTTGATCTGACCGGCCGCGTCGCGCTGGTAACAGGCGGCAATGGTGGCATCGGCCTTGGCATGGCAACGGGCCTGGCGAAAGCAGGTGCCACCGTGATGGTGGCGGGCCGCAATGCCGCAAAGAATGAAGCAGCGGTGGCGGGCCTGCGGGCACTGGGCGCCAAGGCGGAAAGCATTGCGGTGGATGTGACCGATCCCGCCGCGATCACCGGCATGGTGGAAGAAACCGCCAAGCGCCTCGGCCGCTTGGATATTCTGGTGAATAATGCGGGCACGAATATCCGCAACCGGCCAGAAACCTATAATCTGGAAGACTGGCACACCATCATCAATACCAACCTGACCAGCGGCATGTTGGCGTCCCAAGCGGCCTATCCGTATTTGAAGGCGCATGGCTGCGGGCGCGTGATCAATAACGGGTCCATGCTGTCCATTTTCGGCCTGCCCATGCATGTCGCCTACGGCGCTTCCAAGGGCGGCGTGGTGCAAATGACGAAATCCACCGCCGTCGCCTGGGCCGCCGATGGCATTACCGTGAATGTGATCCTGCCGGGCTGGATTGATACGGACCTGACGCGCAAGGCGCGGCAGGATATGGCCGGGCTGAATGACAATGTGCTGGCGCGCACGCCTTCCAAGCGCTGGGGCGTACCGGGCGATTTTGAAGGGGTGGCGGCTTTCCTCGCTTCCGATGCCGCTGCCTTCATCACCGGTGTTGCCATCCCGGTGGATGGTGGGTTTTCGGTGCAGGGGTGAAATGCCCACCCTCGAAACCCTGCTGATTTTTGCCGCACTTTCGCTCGGCCTCGCGGCGACGCCGGGGCCGAATATGCTCTATCTTGTCTCGCGTTCACTGGCGCAGGGTGTTGGCGCTGGCATGATTTCGCTGATCGGCTGCCAATGCGGGTCGCTGCTCATCATGCTCTGCGCGGCGGCGGGGATTACGGCCGCACTTTTTGCCATTCCCTATGCCTGGGATGTGCTGCGCATTGGTGGTGCGGCTTATCTGGCGTTTCTGGCGTGGCAGTGTCTCCGCCCCGGTGGGCAGCCGATTTTTGCCGCCCGCGCCATGCCGCGTGAACCTGCATCGCGCCTGTTTGGTGTTGGCTTCGCCACTGCCGCGCTCAATCCCAAGGTCGCGATTTTCTATGTTGCCGTGCTGCCGCCCTTCATTGACCCCGCGCGCGGTGATGTTTTTCTGCAAGGCATCGCGCTGGGCGCGGTGCAAATCGCCATCGCCATCATCTTTGATGGCTTGTTGATTTACGGCGCCGCCGGGGTTTCGCGCTTCCTCAGCGAAAACCCGGCCTGGATGGCCGCACAGCGTTGGATTTTGGGCGGTGCTTTGGCGCTCCTCGCGCTCAAGCTCGCCACCGAAAGCCGCGCATGAACCCCCTTTTCACCCTGTCGCAACCCTCAAGGCCCTGAACCATGCCGAAACGTACCGACATCAAATCCATCATGATCATCGGCGCTGGGCCGATCGTCATCGGCCAGGCCTGCGAATTCGACTATTCCGGCGCGCAGGCGTGTAAGGCGCTACGCGCTGAGGGCTATCGCGTCATTCTGGTCAATTCCAACCCAGCGACGATCATGACCGATCCGGGGCTGGCGGATGCCACCTATGTGGAACCGATCACGCCCGAAATTGTCGAGAAAATCATCGCCAAGGAACGCCCGGATGCGCTGCTGCCGACCATGGGGGGGCAGACCGCGCTCAATACCTCACTCAAGCTCGCGGAAGCGGGGGTCTTGGAAAAATACGGCTGCGAATTGATTGGCGCGAAGGCCGAGGTGATTGACAAGGCCGAAGACCGCCAGAAATTCCGTGACGCCATGGCGAAGATCGGCCTTGAAAGCCCGAAAAGCGCCATTGCGCATACCATGCCGGAAGCTTGGGACGCGCTGAAGCAGGTTGGCCTGCCCTGCGTCATTCGCCCTTCCTTCACGCTGGGCGGCACCGGCGGCGGCATTGCCTATAACCGCGAAGAATTCGAACAAATCGTCTCGGCCGGTCTGGCCGCTTCCATGACCAGTGAAGTGCTGGTGGAAGAAAGCGTGCTGGGCTGGAAAGAGTTTGAAATGGAAGTGGTCCGCGACCGCGCGGATAATTGCATCATCATCTGTTCCATCGAAAACCTGGATGCGATGGGCGTGCATACGGGTGACTCTGTCACCATCGCGCCCGCGCTGACGCTGACCGATAAGGAATATCAGCGCATGCGCGATGCTTCCATCGCGTGTTTGCGTGAAATCGGCGTGGATACCGGCGGGTCCAATGTGCAATTCGGCATCAACCCGGCCGATGGGCGCATGGTGATCATTGAAATGAACCCGCGCGTTTCGCGTTCTTCCGCGCTGGCGTCCAAGGCCACAGGCTTTCCCATCGCCAAGGTCGCGGCCAAGCTGGCCGTTGGCTATACGCTGGATGAATTGGCGAACGACATCACCCAGGTGACGCCCGCGAGCTTTGAGCCCACCATTGACTATGTGGTGGTGAAAATTCCGCGCTTCACCTTCGAAAAATTCCCCGGCACGCCGGCAACACTCACCACCTCCATGAAATCGGTTGGTGAGACCATGGCGATTGGTCGTTCCTTCGCAGAAGCCATGCAAAAAGGCCTGCGCGGGTTGGAAATTGGTCTGTCCGGTCTGGATGATGTGCCGGTGCCGGGCGATGGCAGCCCGCAGGCTTTCCATGCCGCACTCGCCACCCCTACGCCGAACCGTATCCTGATGGCAGCGCAGGCCATGCGCGCGGGCATGAGCGTGGAAGCCGTCCATGAAGCCTGCAAATTCGACCCCTGGTTCCTGCGGGAGATTGAAAAGCTGGTTCGCGCGGAAACTGATATCCGCAGCCAGGGCCTGCCGAAAGATGCCACCGCTCTGCGCCGCATCAAGGCCATGGGTTTTGCCGATAAGCGGCTCGCGGACCTCACCGGCAGTACTGAAGCCGATGTGGCCGCATTGCGCGCCAAGCTCGGTGTCTTGCCGGTTTATAAGCGGATTGACACTTGCGCCGCCGAATTCGCCTCCGAAACGCCCTATATGTATTCCACCTATGAAGGTGGTTTCGGCGTACCGGTCTGTGAAAGCCGCCCCACGGCGCGGCAGAAAATCATCATCCTGGGTGGCGGGCCGAACCGTATCGGCCAGGGCATTGAATTCGATTATTGCTGCGTGCATGCGGCCTATGCGCTCAAGGAAGCCGGGTTTGAGACCATCATGGTCAATTGCAACCCTGAAACCGTGAGCACGGATTACGACACGTCAGACAGGCTCTATTTCGAACCGCTGACGGCGGAAGATGTGATTTCGCTGATCCGCAAGGAACAGGAATCCGGCGAATTGCTCGGCTGCATTGTGCAATATGGTGGGCAGACGCCGCTTAAGCTGAGCCAAGCCTTGCACAAGGCCGGCATCCCGATCCTCGGCACTTCGGCCGAAGCCATCGACATTGCCGAAGACCGCGAACGTTTCCAGCAATTGCTGAAGGGCCTGGGCCTGAAGCAGCCGCGCAATGGCACGGTCCGCACGCTGGAAGAAGCGGCGGATGAGGCTGACCGCATCGGCTACCCCGTTGTGGTGCGGCCTTCCTATGTGCTGGGCGGGCGCGCGATGGAAATTGCCTATAACCGCGAACAGCTCATGCGTTTTGGCGCCGAAGCGGTGAAGGTTTCCGGTGAAAACCCAATCCTGATCGACCAATATCTGGTGGATGCGATTGAAGTGGATGTGGATTGCATTGCCGACCGCAATGGCAATGTGCATGTCGCGGGTGTGATGGAACATATCGAAGAAGCCGGCATTCATTCCGGTGATTCCGCCTGTTCGCTGCCGCCCTATTCGCTGCCACCCGCGATTGTGACCGAATTGAAGGCGGAAACGGTGGCCATGGCCCGCGCGCTGAAGGTGCAGGGGCTGATGAATGTGCAATATGCCGTCAAGGATAATGAAATCTACGTGCTGGAAGTGAACCCGCGTGCGTCGCGCACGGTGCCTTTCGTTGCCAAGGCAACGGGTGTGGCGGTTGCGAAAATTGGCGCGCGCGTCATGGCCGGCGCCACGCTGGCGGAATTCGATTTGGATGATGATGCCATTTATCGCCATGTCGCGGTGAAGGAAGCGGTCTTCCCCTTCAACCGCTTCCCCAATGTGGATGTGATCCTGGGCCCGGAAATGAAATCCACCGGCGAAGTCATGGGGCTTGATGTTTCCTTTGAACGCGCCTTCCTGAAATCCCAGCTTGGCGCCGGGGTAAAGCTGCCGGAATCCGGCACCGCCTTCATTTCCGTGCGGGAATCAGACAAGGGCGCTGCCGTCACCCTGGCGCGCCGCCTGGCCGATATGGGCTTTCGCGTGGTGGCCACGCGCGGCACGGCGGCCCGCATCCGCGAAGCCGGCTTTGCCTGCGATATCGTGAATAAGGTGCTGGAAGGCCGGCCGCATTGCGTGGACGCGATCAAATCCGGCGATATTCAATTGGTGATCAATACCACCGGGGGCGGGCAATCCGTTGCTGACAGCTTCGATATCCGCCGCAGCGCCCTGACGCAGGGGGTGCCGCATTACACGACGCTGGCCGGCGCCCGGGCCGCCGTACATGCCATTGCGGCTTTGCGCGCCGGAACCCTTGATGTTGCGCCCCTTCAGGCATATTTTGAAAAAAGCTTTTGAATGCTGGGGCCGTGCGGAGCATTTTAAAGCCAAGTGGAAACACTTGGCGACTCGGAAAATGCGACCAAACAAGGATTTGGCGCGCGCCCGGTGAACGAATGTGAACGGGGGGCGCACTAAGCGGCCCCTTAATCATTTCCGCCCGGCACCAGCCGGACGGAACGAAGCCAAGGAAGACGCCTGTGCAAAAGTTCCCAATGACCGCCGAGGGCCTCGCGCGCTTGGAGGAGGAACTCAAGCAGTTGAAATCGGAGGAACGCCCCGCGATCATTCGGGCGATCGCCGAAGCGCGCGCGCATGGCGACCTTTCGGAAAACGCTGAATATCACGCGGCGCGTGAACGCCAATCCTTCATTGAA
>JBDKIR010000128.1:0-10506 GCA_039797035.1 Pseudomonadota bacterium
AAGACCTTCCTGGTCTTCTTCGACTGGAACAAGGCTGACCTGACGGATCGCGCCAAGCAGATCATCGGCGAAGCGGCTTCCTCTCGCGGTCAGGGCGTGACCCGACTTGAAGTGAACGGCTATACGGACCGTTCGGGTTCTGACCAGTACAACCAGGGCCTTTCCGTCCGTCGCGCCAATGCCGTGGCGTCCGAGCTGGTGCGCCGTGGCGTGCCCCGGAATGAAATCGTGACCCGCGGCTTCGGTGAAGCCAACCCGCTGGTCCCGACCGCCGATGGCGTGCGTGAACCGCAGAACCGCCGCGTGGAAATCATCCTGAAGTAATTCAGGAAGATCCCACCCGGGATACAGAAAGGGCGCCGCAAGGCGCCCTTTTTCATGTCGGGATTTGGCGCAAAACTCAACCGGAAAGCTTGATCCCGGTCAGTTCCACCAACGCCTTCCAGCGTGCCACTTCCGCCTTCTGGAATTCTCCAAACGGCGCCGATGCCATGGGCGCGGCGACAAAGCCCTGCCCCTGCAACCTTTCACGCATCGCAGGCTCTGCCAGGATACGTAGCAAAGCGTCAGACAGCCGCGTGATGATCTCGGGCGCAGTACGCGCCGGTGCCCACAGCCCGAACCAGGCATCCACAGCCAAATCAGGCGCGTTGAGTTCGGCGAATGTCGGCACATCCGCCGCTTCCGGCAATCGCGCCGGCGCGCCAATGCCAAGGGCGCGCAGCTTACCCTCACGCACCAGGGAAACCACTTGCGGCCAGGTGGAAACAAAGAAATCCACCGTGCCCGCGATGGTATCTGTCGTTGCCTGTGCGCCACCGCGATAGGGCACATGCGTCGCATCAAGTCTTTCGCGCCGCGTAAAGGTTTCCGCGATCACATGGCTCGCCGAACCGGCACCAGACGAAGCATAACTCAGCTTGCCACCATTGCGCCCCTTCGCGGCCAGTTCAGCGAGCGTCTTGGCGCCGCTGACCGGCACCACCAGCGCGTGATGCACTGTCGCCAGTTTGGCGATGGGCGCGAAATCCGCCACCGGGTCAAAGGGCAGGGAAGGCAGCATGGCGGCATTGGCTGCATGGGTTTGATTATTACCCAATGCCAGGGTGTAGCCATCGGCCGCTGCCTGCGCGACCGCCTGCGTGCCCACCACCGCCGCACCACCCGGGCGGTTATCGACCACAAAGCTGCTGCCTGGAATCACTTCCTGCAATGCGGCCGCCAGCGTGCGCGCCAACACATCCGTCGATCCACCCGGCGGATAGGCCAGCACGATGCGCACCGGGCGTGCTGGCCAGGCTTGCGCACGGGCCAAAGCGGGCACAGCGAGCATAGGCGCGGCAAATAGGGCGCGACGTTGCATCATGGTCTTTCCTCTCCTTCGCGGCGCTGCCGCTTCAACCTTCGCGCTGCGCCCGCGCGCGCTTGGCCGCAGGGCGTTCCAGGCAGCGTGTCAGCCAAGCCTTCACCATTGGGAAGCGTGCGAAATCATAGCCGTTCATGAAAACACCATAGAGAACGGAAGCCAGATTGAGATCCGCAATGGTGAAACCACCGCCAACCAGATAATCTCGCGCCGCGAGTTCTCCTTCCAAAACCGCCAAGCGCTGATCAGCGGCTTCCTTTCCAAGCGTGGCTTCCGCCGCGATGCGATCCGCCGGCGGGCGGAGAAAGGCATTATAGGCCCAGCGCATCACATGCGGTTCAACCTCGGTTGCCGCCCATAATGTCCATTGCAGCACGCGCGATGCATCATTGCCGCTGGGCATCAAGGGCGCGCCCACCTTGCCCGCGATATGCAGATTGATCGCCAAGCTTTCGAACAACACCAGATCGCCATCTTCCAAGGCGGGGATCTTGTTGTTCGGGTTGATCGCAAGCGGACGTTCCAGCTTGAAGCCAGGCGCGAAGCCAAGCGGAATGACTTCATAGGCAAGCCCGGCTTCTTCGGCAGCCCAGATGCAGCGAAAGGCGCGGGAACGGGCGATGCCGTGGATTTTCAGCATGAGATTTTCCTGTCCTGATCGAGATTTTTCACATGCCGCCAATATAGTTCGGCCCACCGCTGCCTTCCGGTGTGCACCAATCAATATTCTGTGTCGGGTCCTTGATGTCGCAGGTTTTGCAATGCACGCAATTCTGCGCATTGATCACCAAACGCGGCTGGCCTTCTTCCACGCCCACCGCCTCATAAACCCCGGCGGGACAATAACGGCTTTCAGGGCTGCCAAAGGTTTCCCAATTGACACCTTGCCAGCGCGCCGGATCACGCAGTTTCAAATGCGCGGGCTGATCTTCTTCGTGATTGGTATTCGCGAGGAATACCGAAGACAGTCGATCGAAGGAATAAACGCCATCCGGCTTCGGATAGGCGATCTTCGGCGCCTCAGAACCCTTTTTCAGCGCCGCGTGATCTTCATGATGCGTCAGCGTCCAGGGCGATTTGCCGCGCGTGACATAGGTTTCAATCGCGGCATTGATCATGCCTCCCCAGAAGCCGAATTTCGCGAAGCCAGGGCGGATATTCCGCACCGCCTGCAATTCCGGCCAAATCCAGGAATGGCGCAGCATTTCCGGATAGGCGTTCAGCACCGGTGCGCGATTTTCCGAAGCACAAGCCGCCGCCAAAGCCTCCGCCGCGATCATGCCGGACTTCATCGCCGTATGCGTGCCCTTGATCTTCGGCACATTCAGGAAGCCCGCTGAATCACCAATAATGGCGCCGCCCGGGAAAACCAGCTTCGGAATCGCCTGGAAGCCACCTTCATTCAGCGCCCGCGCGCCATAGGCAATGCGCTTGCCGCCTTCCAGCATGGCGCGCACGGCCGGGTGCTGCTTGAAGCGCTGAAATTCCTCAAAGGGTGAAAGCCAGGGGTTTTGATAGTCCAGGCCAACGACAAAACCGATGCTGACCAGATTATCGCCGAGCATATAAAGCCATGACCCACCATAGGTATCGGTGTTCAGCGGCCAGCCCACGCTATGCCAAATCAGGCCCGGCTGGTGCTTTTCCTTCGGGATTTCCCATAATTCCTTGATCCCCAAACCAAAGGTCTGCGGTGCGACGCCATCACGCAGATTGAAGGTCTCAAAGAGCTTTTTCGTGAGCGACCCGCGGCAGCCTTCAGCGAACAAGGTATAACTCGCGCGGAGTTCCATCCCCGGCTGGTAATTCGGCCCCTTTTCGCCATCCTTGGTAATGCCCATCACGCCGGCCACCACGCCGCGCACCTGGCCATCTTCAATGATCGTCTCGGAAGCGGCGAAGCCCGGATAGATTTCAACGCCAAGCGCTTCAGCTTTCGCCCCCAACCAACGGCAGACATTGCCAAGCGAGACGATGTAATTGCCGTGATTATTCATCGCCGGCGGCGTTGGCAGTTTGAAGGCTTTGGTTTCCGTCAGGAACATGAAGCGGTCATCGCCCGCTGGGGTCGCAAGCGCCGGCGGATCATCGCGCCAATCGGGGATGAGTTCATCAAGCGCACGCGGTTCCAGCACGGCGCCCGAGAGGATATGCGCGCCGATCTCACTGCCCTTTTCGATCAGGCACACCGCCAGATCGGGCGCGAGCTGTTTCAGGCGAATCGCGGCTGCCAGGCCCGAAGGCCCGCCGCCCACGATCAGCACATCAAATTCCATCGCTTCCCGTTCTTCGGACATCACGAACTGCCTTTCCTCTTGGTAATTGCCCCATTTAGCGAAGGCGCGGGTTGCGCGGAACCCCGCTCAGGGCCGATATGTGGGGTATGGAGCAGGAGAGATCCGCCCTGGCCGCCTCCCTGGCGCTACAATACGACTGGGGGGCGGATGAGGCGCTGATGGACAGCCCCGCGGATCGCCTGACCGCGCGGGAGGCACCTTCGCGTCCCCCGACCGAGCCCCAGCCCCAACCGGAGGACAGGCCACGCCCGGCCCGCGCCCCCGTCCCGTTTCCAACTGCGACGCCCCCAGCCCTTACCCGTGCCACGGCATTGGCCGAAGCCGCGCCCGATCTGGCGGCGCTCAAGGAAGCGATTGCGGGGTTTGATGGCTCCGCCCTCAGGGAAACCGCCACCAATCTGGTGTTTGGCGAAGGGGTGGCCGATTCCGGCCTGATGCTGATTGGCGAAGCACCGGGGGCGGATGAAGACCGCGCCGGCCGGCCCTTTGTCGGCGCCTCGGGCCAATTGCTCGATAGGATGTTCGCTTCCGTCGGCCTGTCGCGGGAGACGAATTTCTACATCACCAATATCCTACCCTGGCGCCCACCGGGGAACCGCACGCCGAGTGACGCCGAAGTGGCGCTGTTTCTGCCTTTCCTGCAACGCCAGGTGGCGCTGATCCGCCCGAAGCGGCTGGTATTGGTGGGCGGTGTGGCAGCCAAAGGGTTGATCGGCGGCAAGGAAGGCATCACCCGGCTGCGCGGACGCTGGCATGAGGTGGAGATCCCCGGCCTTGGCCGCCTGCCCGCCTTGCCAACCCTGCATCCGGCCTATCTGCTGCGCACCCCGGCGGCGAAGCGCGAAGCCTGGGCGGATTTGCTGCTGCTCCGCCGCACGCTGGACCAGGCGCCAGGATAGGTCCCGATGGCGGCGTTTCTGGCCAATTGCCTGCATGGCCTGGAAGCACTGGGTCCAGCGGGGCTTTGGGCGGTGATGGGGGCGCTTTTCATGGCCGGGCTGGCGGGCGGGGCAAGCCATTGCGCCGCCATGTGCGGGCCTTTCGTGCTGGCCCAATCCGCCGCCATTGCCGATCACGCTGCCTCAGGCGGAATGCTGCGGCGCCTCTCAGGCGCTGCGCTATTGCCCTATCACGCCGGACGCGCCTTGGGTTACGGGCTGCTCGGCGCCCTGGCCGGGGGCTTGGTGGGCGCGGTGAGCCTTGGCACCGGCTGGCGCATCGTACTGGCCGGGATGCTGGCGCTGGCTTCGCTGCTGATGTTTGCACAAGCTTCGGCCCGTATTGCCGCCCTGCTGCCGCGCATCGCCACACCGCGTCTGCCCGGCTTCCTGGAGGCGCGGCTTGGCGCATTACTGACGGCACCGACGGGGCCGCGCGGCGTGGCGCTCGGGCTGATGCTGTCAGCCCTGCCTTGCGGCTTGCTCTATGGCGCCCTGGCAGGGGCAGCTGCCACCGGCAGCGCCCTGGGCGGCGCGCTGGCGATGATGAGTTTTGTTGCCGGCACCGTGCCAGCGCTGATCGGCGTGGCGCTACTCGGCCGCTTCTTCGGCAAAAACCATGGGCGCCTGATGCGCGCCACGGCGGCGGGGTTGTTTGTACTGAATGGGGTTGTGCTGGCGGTGATGGCGCTACGCGTGGTGGGGTAGGTTAAACCTCCACCACCACATAATCCGCCTCAATCTTCACCGAAAAAGTCTCCGCCTGATACGGCCCCTCGACTGCACCGCCATCCATCGGCATGGATAGAGGTGCAGAGTCTTTTTGAGCGGCTGATTCACCGCTCCGGGCCTGCGCCCTCCGTGGATCAGACGCTAGCGCCGCCCCCGGTTCAACATGCGTCGGGAAGGCGCGCACCTTGGTGCGACGCGGGTCGAACCAGCTTTTGCCGGTGCGGATATCAAATTCCCAATTATGCCAGGGGCAGCGCACCATCTCTCCAGCGCGGGAGAAATGATATTTCCCCGGTTCATCGCTTTGGATCAGGCCGCACAAAATGCCACCGGAAAGCGCGCTGCCCTGATGCGGGCAACGATCCAGCAGGGCGAAGAACTCGCCGTCCAGATTGAACACCACAATCTTCTTGCCATCCGCTTCCACCAGCTTCCGGCCACCGGGCGGGATTTCATCCACCGCCGCAACAATATGCCGCGCCATTACAGCCGATAGAAGCCGCGCGCATTGCCGCCGAAAATCGCAGCGCGCTTTTCCAGGGGAATGAAGGAAGGAATGGCAATGCGCGGATCGTCAAAATCCCAATGCGGGTAATCACTGGCGTAGAGAATACGATCCCAACCGATCCATTCCATCGCATCCAGCAAATGCTCACCCTTCGCCGGTTCTTCGATCGGCTGCGTTGAGACATAAACATGTTCACGCAGATATTCGGATGGCGCACGCTTGAGATGCGGCACCTCATCACGCAGGCGCTTCCAGTTATTGTCCAAACGCCAACCGAGTGAGGGCATCCAGCCGAAACCGCATTCGATCATCAAAATCTTCAGCGTGGGAAAGCGTTCAAAAACGCCTTCCACCACGAAGGAAGCCACTTGCGCCTGCGCGCTGGTCGCATGTTCCTGCACTTCTTCGACATAGAAGGAAGGCCAGCCGCCATTGGTCATGGCATTGCCGGAAAAGCCAAAGGCATGGATGCCAATCGGCAGGCCCACTTCCGCCGCAGCCTCATAAATCGGCCAATAACGCTTGCGGCCCAAGGGCTCCGAAGTGCGGCTCATCAGCAGCACCTGGCAGAAGCGGCTATCGCCGGCGCGCTTGCGGATTTCCGCGGCTGAAGCGGCGGCATCCTCATACGGCACCACGATGGAAGCGCGCAGCCGCGCATCATGATCCACCCAATGCGCCAATTGCCATTCATTCACGGCATGGGCGAGGGCAGCGGAAAGCTCGTCATTCACATCGCCCTGGCCGGAAGGCTGCAGGGGATTCAAAACCCCCATATCCAGCCCGTAATGATCCAGGAATTGATGCTGCACAAAACCCAGATCTGAAGCGGGCGGCTGGCCCTGCGGCCCCCAGGAATCACGCCGGCTGGCCAAGGGTGCGGCCTTAGGGAAGGGATAGCCCTTGTGAAAGCCGTGCCGCGCATGAATGCCGTAAGTGGTCAGTCGATGCCACATGGCATCGGTCATGAAGGGACGATACTCGCCCAAATCGGCGCAGCGCGGATGGATATCGCAATCCACCAGGCCAAGCGTTGCGGCGGCGGGCCGGCCAGGGGCGGCAATGGGGCGGATGATGTTCATGCCAAGGCTCCTTCCCTGAGCCTGTTATAGGTGGCGCGGGGGTTATCCACCATGATTTTCTTGAGCAATGCCTGATCAAGTCCCTGCGGCACCGTCGCGTCCCCTTCAAAATGGGCATGCGGCCAATCGGAGGACCAGAGCAGCAATTCATCCGACCCCAAATGATCCATCAGCCGCGCCATGGTATCGGCTTCTTCCGGCACATCCAGCGGGCGGATCGAAAGCCGCACATGGTCGCGCACATATTCCGATGGCGGGCGATCCAGCCAGGGCACTTCAAAACGCACGCCCTTCCAGGATTTCACCAGCCGCCACAGGAAGGATGGCAGCCAGGACACGCCGCTTTCCAGCAGCACGACCTTGAGCTTCGGGAATTTCACAAACACGCCTTCCGTGATCAAGGAGGCGAGTGTGGATTGAAAGCCCATGGAATTGGCCGTGTATTCCTCAAGATAATAGGAAGGCCAGCCGACCGAGGTGACGGGATGGCGCCAATTGCTGCCGGCATGGATGGCAAGCGGCATGTCATGGCGGCTGAGTGCCTCATAAACCGGCCACCATTCGCGCCGCCCCAGCGGGATTTCCCCCATGCACAGCGTCATCGCCTGCACAAAGCGCCGGTCTGGCGCCAAGCGTTCGATCTCGGCCACCGATTCCTCAATGGCATTGGGCAGCAGGATGGCAGCCCTCAGACGCTGATCGCCATCCAGCCATTCGGCGCGGATCCAATCATTCACGGCGCGGGCAAAGGCGGCCGAAAGATCGCGGCTGAAGGGAAGCTGCACCGGGAAAAGCGGGTTGAGAATGCCAGTGCCAACGCCCCAGCGATCCAGCACCTGGGCTTGCAGGGTTTCAAGCTTGCAGGGCGCTTCACCCTTCGGGCCGCGCCAATCAGCGCGCACGGTTGAAGGCGCAGCAGGTGGCCAGGATGCGCTTTCAAGCTGCGTGACGCCGCGTTCCTTCAGGCTGGTCCGCCAATGCGCGTCCATATAGGGGAACAGGGTCGCCAAACTGGGCAAACCCGGATGCAGATCGCAGTCTATTGCCGCCTGGGTCACGGTTCCTCCAGCGCGCCGCAGTATTGGCGCGGCCGGAGCATCCTCCCTTTTCCAGGGGGGATCAATGGGCAAGGCCGTGATCCAGCCTTGCCCTGTCAGGTCACTATTTCACATCAACCCAGCGGAGATAGGGGCGGTCTGCCTTCCAGCCCTGCGGGAAGATTTTCGCGGCTTCCGCATCGGGGATCGACGGCGGAATGATCGCCCGCCCACCGGGGCGCCAATTCACCGGCGTTGCCACCTTGGCCCGGTCACTTAATTGCAGGCTATCGATGACGCGCAGGATTTCATCGAAATTGCGCCCGGCACTCGGCGGATAGGTCATGGTGAGGCGCACCTTATGCGCCGGATCAATCACGTACACGGTGCGCACGGTGATGGAAGGATCGGTATCCGGGTGCACCATGCCATAGAGATTGGCGACCTTGCGGTCAGGGTCCGCGATCATGGGGAAATTCACCGCATGACCCTGGGTGTCCTTGATATCGGCTTCCCAGGTGGCGTGATTGGTCAGGGGATCAACCGAAAGGCCGATCACCTTCACACCGCGCTTGTCGAATTCCGGCTTCAAGCGCGCGGCTTCGCCCAATTCCGTGGTGCAAACCGGGGTGAAATCCTTGGGGTGGCTGAACAGCACCACCCAGGAAGCACCTTTCCAATCATGAAACTGGATCGGGCCATGGGTGGTTTCCGTGGCGAAATCCGGGGCGATTTGGCCGAGTTGCAGGCTCATGCAGGAAAATCCTTCTCCGAAAGCGGGTGTTATCCAGCACGGCAGAAATATCTTCGCAAGCGAAAGAAAATTCTGCCGCGTTGCTTGCACCCAAAGCAAGAAGCTTCCCCCGCCAGTGGGACACAAGGCAGGTTTTGCTAATCGCCTTCAGCCAGGATTGCTTTGCGCTGTGGCAAGGATGGCACCGCCCCTTCAACGGTGCAGGCCAAAGCCCCGGCCCGCACAGCAAGGTGCAAAACCTCCTCAGCGGGGCGGGCTTCGGCGGCAAAGGCGGCGAAAGCCCCCAAAAACGCATCGCCAGCCCCGGTCGAATCGCAAAGGGTAATGCTGGGCGGCGCCGCTTGCCGGAGCTTCCCGTTGGGCTGCGCCCAAAAGGCGCCCGCTGCGCCGGCCGTCAGGATAATGTCCCGCGCCAGCTGCGCGGCAAGCCGTAGTGCCAGGGCGCCGGGTTCCCCCGTGGCATGCGCCATCAGCGCCGCTTCGGTTTCATTCAGCACCAGGATATCGGTGACCGCGAGAAGCTCTGGCAGGAGCGCTGCCGCAGGGGCGACATTCAGAATATGCCGCGCCTTCGGGGTGGCGCGAAACAATGCTGCCGTCGCTGCCTGTGGGGTTTCAAGCTGCGCCAATACAATCGCAACATCATCGGGCGGGGTGAAATCCGCAGGCAGCGCCAGTGCCGCATTGGCGCCAGGGATGATGATGATCTGGTTTTCCCCCGCCCCATCCACCAGGATCATCGCTGCGCCCGTCGGCAGGCCGGGGTAGGATATGGCCAGGGCATCAATCCCTTCCGCAGCCCATAACCCGCGCGCGGCTTCACCTGCCGCGTCATCACCCAGGGGCGCCATCAGCGCCACAGACCCACCGGCGCGCGCCGCCGCCACCGCCTGATTGCTGCCCTTGCCACCATGGAAATGCGCCATGCCAAGGGCGGATAATGTTTCACCAGGCGCAGGAAACCGCGCGAGCTTCAGCACCGTGTCGCGGTTATAGGACCCAATGACGAGAATTCTTCCCATGCGCGACAGGTGGCTGATCAGCTCGGCGTCAGCCAAAAGCCAAGCCTACCGCAGACAGGCGGCGACATAGGGCAGGAAATGCTGCACGGGCGGTGTTTCCAACCCCTTCACCTTGGCCCCTTCATCAAAACGGCGGAGCCGCACCGCATCTTCCGCTTGAGGCAGCGCGCGAAACGCCGCGACTTCGGCAGCCGACATTGGGCCGCCTTGCAAGGAAAGGCTGAGCACGGAATCGGGTGACAGCTTGGCGAAGTAATCAGCCTCGGTCGCGCAAAGATACCGCTTGGCGGCGACATGCAGGCGCACGGGTTCAGTCACTTCCGGACCAAACCAGGCCTTCAGCCATTCCTGGCCCAGTTCTTCGTGCTTATCGTCAATGCCCTGAGCCGCTGGATTATGCCCCAGATCATGCACCATATGGCCGATATCATGCAGCAGCGCCGCGGTGATCAATGAAGCGACGCAGCCCTCGCGCTCTGCCTGCCAGGCGGATTGCAGGGCGTGCTGACGCTGCGTGATATCATGCAGGCCATAACGACCATGGCCTTTGCCATCGATCAGATCGGCCAATTGCTGCAAGCGCGGGTCATTGGCGTCAGCCATGCGAAACCTTCCCTTGGGCGGCGGCGCTACCGGTTTTAAACCTCAAAAACAGGAAATCCTGTCATGGCCGTGTTATCATTTTGCCACGGCCATGACATTGCAGGGTTCAGGCGGCTTCGTTCAGCCCGCCCATCGCCATCAGCTGCGACAGGTGATGATCCGCATCG
>JBDKIR010000129.1:0-3460 GCA_039797035.1 Pseudomonadota bacterium
GCCAGCACCGGAGCCATGGTGACGAAAATAGCGGCGAAAAGCTTGGCCACTTCCAAAATGGCGCCCCAGGCGAAGCCATTGGCTTCCCGCAGCGCCTTCGGCGTCACCCATGTGGAAAGCACCGCAATCGCCAGAAAAACCGCAACGCCGACCAGTCTTTCAAGGCCGATCTTCTCGCCAAACAGCGCCACATCGCCAGGTTGCCAATACCCTTGCGCCAGCACCATGGCCACCACCGCGCCAATCAGCCAAAGATTGGCATAGCCTTCGATGGAGAGTTTTTCGCGCTTTTCGATGACGGGTGGCGTCGGTTTTTCGCGCGCCCAGGCCCAGCTATCCAGCACGTAATAGGCCGCGAGTAGCAGCGCCGCGCAGAACAGGAATTCGCCGAGCATATGAGAGGTGGTCCAGAAAAAGGACACGCCCTTCAGAAAGCCAAGATAAAGCGGCGGATCGCCAAGCGGCGTCAGCGACCCCCCGATATTGCTGACCAGGAAGATGAAGAACACAAAGGTGTGGATCTTGCGCTGACGAAAGGCATTGGCGCGCAACACGGGGCGGATCAGCAGCATGGAAGCGCCTGTGGTGCCCATCACACTCGCGATCACCGTACCGAAGGCAAGCAACGCCGTATTGGTGGCTGGCGTGCCGATCAGCGTGCCCTTCAGCAGCACGCCCCCGCCGGTCACGTAAAGTGCCAGCAGCAGCGCCATGAAGGGGATGTATTCCTGCAAAAGGATATGCCAGACCTCTGAGGCAGCAACGCTTGGCCCGAATACGGCGGCGAAGGGCAGCACCAGCAAAACTGCCCAGCCAGCGGCAATCTTGCCGTAGTGATGGTGCCAAAGCGCCCCGGCCAGCAGCGGCATCAAGGCGATGGACAGCAACAGCCCGGCAAAGGGCAGCCCCCAGGCGAGGCTAAGCCCAGCCCCTGCCTCCCCCGCTGCCAAAGCAGGCTGAGCCAAACTCAGCAGCGACACCACCAGGGCGAAGCCCAATAGCTTCATGGCCGTCAGATCCCGTTTTTGGGACGGGTTGCTCCCCGCCGGGATTTTCCTTGCCGGATGATCCAGGCCGCCACAAGGGGCGCCCCCCTTTCCCCCATGACGGCGGCACCCTAGTTTGGGGGGAAGCAGGAGATCACCCCATGGATATGAATGGCGAGCGCCGCATCCCCGCGCCCCGCCAGCGCGTCTGGGACGCGCTGAACGACCCCGAAATGCTGAAGGCCGCGATTCCCGGCTGCGAAAGCGTGACGAAAACCGCTGATGACGCCTTTGAAGCCAAGGTAGCGGTCAAGATCGGCCCCATGGCGGCGAAATTCGGCGGCAAGGTGAAGCTGGAAAACATCCAGGCGCCGGCTTCCTATACCATTTCCGGGGAAGGCAATGGCGGCGCCATGGGCTTCGCCAAAGGCGGTGCCGATGTGGCGCTGGAAGAGGTGGGGCCGAATGAGACCTTGCTGAAATTCGCGGTCAAGGCGCAGGTCGGCGGCAAGATGGCGCAGCTTGGTGCGCGGTTGATTGATGCGACCGCCAAGCAAATGTCCGATCAGTTCTTTGACCGCTTCGCCGCCGCGGTTGCCGCCGCTGAACCCGCCCCAGCCGAAGCTGCGGCCGGCGCGGCGCCAGCCCCCCTGCCCGCCCCGCCCGTGACCGGTGGCGGCATTTCGATCCTTGATCTGCTGCCGGAAGCGCCGCTTGGCATTCCGCTGCTTGCCTGGGTGGGGGGCGCGATCTGGCTGGTTATTGTCGCGTTGATGCTGAAGTGAGCCTGCCCGCAAGCGTTGCCGAAACCCAGGCGCTGCTCGGCTCTGGTGGCTATGTCGCCGACAAGGCGCTGGCCACCACCATCCATCTGGCGCTCACCATGGGCCGGCCGCTTTTCCTGGAAGGCGAACCGGGCACCGGCAAGACGGAAATCGCCAAGGTGCTGGCGGCCAAGCTGCCGCGCCGGCTGGTCAGGCTGCAATGCTATGATGGCTTGGATATTTCCTCGGCCGCCTATGAATGGAATCACGCGCGGCAATTGATGGCGATCCGCCTCGCGGAAGCGGCCGGCAATGTCGATCCCGCAGCCCTTGATCGCGGCATTTATGACCGCAAATTCCTACAGCCGCGGCCCTTGCTGGATGCCTTGGAAGGCAGCCCGGCCGTTTTGCTGATTGATGAGCTGGATCGCGCCGATGAACCTTTTGAGGCGTTTTTGCTTGAAATCCTCGCGGATTTTCAGATCACCATTCCTGAGCTTGGCACGGTAAAGGCGGCAACCCCGCCGGTTGTCATCATCACCTCCAACCGCACGCGCGAAGTGCATGATGCGGTGCGTCGGCGCTGCCTGTATCATTGGGTGGATTACCCGGATGCGGCGCGTGAGCGCGCCATCCTGAAGCTGCGCGCGCCCGGCCTGCCGGAGGCGCTTTCCGCCCAGGTTGTCGCCTTTGTGCAGAAATTGCGGGAGGGTGATTACTTCAAACTCCCCGGTGTCGCGGAGACGATAGATTGGGCGCAGGCGCTTGCCGCGCTGGATGCCAAGGCGCTGGAACCGGGCGTGGTAGATGAAACGCTGGGCGTTTTGCTGAAATACCAGGATGACATCGCCAAGCTGAAAGGCGAGGAAGCCGCGCGGCTCATTACGGAAGTCCGCGCGGGGTGACGCCGGATCGCGACCCTGCCCGGATCATCGCCGGCGGCCAGCCCTTGCTGGCCACGGCACCGGGTGCGGGCGGGCATATCGCGACCAATCTGCTGGCCTTCACGCGCTTGTTGCGCCGTTCCGGCCTGCCGCTCGGGCCTGGTGAGGCGCTCAGCGCCCTTGCCGCCTTGAATGCGATTGAGATCGGGGATCGCCGGCAGGTGCACGCCGCACTCCGCGCCGTCATGGTGCATCGGCGTGAGCATTTTGAATTGTTTGATCAGGCCTTTCAGTTGTTCTGGCGAGACCCGGAAGCCGCCGCCCATGCCGCTGCCATGGCGGCGCTGGATGGCAACAAGGCGCCGGCCGAAAAGCCACCACCGGCATCGCGCCGTCTGGCTGAGGCGATGCAGGGCGAAAAACCGAAGCCCCGCCCGCCCGAGGAAGAACCACCGCGCCAGGATATGAGCTTTACGGTCAGCGACCGGGAAAAGCTGCAAAAGCTGGATTTTGAGGCCATGTCGGCGGCTGAGATCGCCGCCGCCAAGCAGGAAATCCGCAAATTATCACTGCCGCTTGATGAAAAACCAACGCGGCGCTTTCGCACCCATCCATCAGGGCGCATCGTGGATTTGCGCGCCACACTGCGCCAAAGCCTGCGGCTTGGGGGCGACATCCTGAAGCTGGAACACAAGCAGCGCCAGGAAAAGCCGCCGCCCCTGGTGGTGCTGTGTGATATCAGCGGCAGCATGGCGCGCTATGCGCAAATCCTGCTGCATTTCCTCCATGCCGTCACCAATGAACGCGACCGGGTGCATAGCTTCCT